>CAIZDF010000554.1 GCA_903931645.1 uncultured Tolumonas sp. | reverse complement strand
AATGAGTTGGTTGGAGTCCAATTGTCAGAGACATTGTAGTAATCAGTGCCTTCATCCATATATATACAAAACGCCCAACTGTTGGCATTATAAAGCGGAGTTCCCATCCCTTCTATCCTGTTTCCAATCATTTGCGAGTTAGGCTGCGATGAAAGGGTATAAATACCACCGACATCCTGCATATTATTGGCAAAGCCATGAACATAATTAGCATTAATTTTATTGTTCTTCATACAGTTGGCTAAATTTGTCCAAGCCCAACCAACGCTAATTGCTGCGTAATTTACATTGCTGATTTCGTTATGCAAAATGCTGACATCCGAAGCAAAACCTACGGAAATACCAATACAACCCCAATCTTCGGTGGTGACTTTGTTGATGTAATTGTTTTTAATCACTTCAAATTGACAAACTTCACGGTTGTCGGTCGGATTATAAGCCTGATGTGCTTCAAAATTCTTATCGCCAAAATATCCTATCTGAATACTGTTTCCACCAATATCGGTAAAAACGCAACCTTGCACAGAGTCGTTGTGAGTACCACTTACAAAATCAAGACCTGTAGCCGCCATATTCTTAAAAATGCAACCATCGAAATTGATGTGGCTTGCACCTTTTACCGACACTCCTGCAGATTGACGACCAACCCATGCCACGTTGCTGTTAGCTGTTGAATAAGCATCAAAAATATATTGTCCCGATTGCAACGGAATGTGTCCGGCATAAGATGGGCGCATCCATGTGGTATGCTCAAAACTGATTCCTTTGAATTTGATATAAGACACCGTGCTGTCCAATGTTCCTTCCAATTTGATAAGGGTTTCGAGCGCGGGAGCGTAAGCCTTGAAAGTAGACTTGTCCTCCCCTGCCCTTGACCAATAATAGAGCTTTCCGGCAGTGCTGTCATTATACCATTCGTAAGGTTTATTGAGCAATTCGATGGCATTGGATAAAAAGAAATATTGATTATCAAATGCACCTTCGACTCCTGAAAGCCGCGGCCACGGACGTTTACACTCTATGCCAATCTCGGGCTGTTTAAATGTCAACTTGGTTTTCAGACCAAGTGAATCAATAGTTTTAACGCGAAGAACCGCCAATTCCCAATCCTGAACAACGGTTAGTTCCATGTTCTTGGCGTTTTTTATCGGCATTGTTGGTGTTGGGATGACAAAATTCTGAGCTACTTTATCGACCGAAATGAGACGATTAAGTGGAGCATCCAACGTGCTTGCACGATTTCGTTTGCCATTGGTTGCCCAAAGTTGTCTGAAATTAAGGGTAGCTCCTCCAACTTGCGGTGTATTGGCAACCCAAATCTTATTCTGGGCAACAGCAGGCAAACCCGGAACAACTCCAGCATCCTGCCAACCTTCCACAGTGGCAGCGCCACTGATAATGGGCATCTCGCCCGGTGCCGCTTCGATATAGGTAGGACTGACGGCAGTACCTGCGTCCTTCTGACTGAAAACCACTGTTTGAGACAGTTGGTAAGTTCCCCCTTTCAGAATAATGTGAATTCCTCCCACTATCGAAGGATCGTTTGTCTGACGCAACTGCCTTGCCTGAAGTACCGCTTTGGAAAGGGTAGCCAATGGGAGCTCTTTTGTTCCTGCATTACTATCCGAACCAGTTGTCGATATCCAGATTTCAGCAGCATTTGCCCGCAAACCCATAAGGACTATCAATGCCATTACGAGCTTGAACTTTAAATTAAATGGTTTCATGATTTTTTTATTGTTTTTTTT
>CAIZDF010000553.1 GCA_903931645.1 uncultured Tolumonas sp. | reverse complement strand
TTGTTGCCCGGGTGTTTGATCATAAAACCCTTCAGGGCTTGCGTGACCATGCCACCGTTCCGGTGGTGAATTCACTGTGTAACTTGTATCACCCATGTCAGGCATTGGCTGATTTCATGACCATTGCTGAGAACTATGATGATCTGAGCAAAGTGAAATTGGCTTATTTAGGTGATGGTAACAACGTTGCTCACTCTTTGCTGCTGACCGGCGCGATTTTGGGGACTGACGTAACGGTGGTGTCACCAAAAGGTTCAGGCCCCGATGCGCAAATCTTTAATCTGGCCGCGGATCTGGCGCGTAAGTCAGGCGCTAAATTATCGGTAACCGATAACTGTGCCGATATCCGCGGTTTTGATGTTGCTTACACCGATACTTGGGTATCAATGGGCGACAATACGCCGATGGAAGCAGTAAAAGACAAATTCATGCCTTACCAGATCAATCAGGCGTTATTGGATAACACCGGCATTCGCCATGTGCTGCATTGCCAACCAGCCCATCGTGAGCTGGAAATCACCTCCGAAGTCATGGATGGTCCAGCGTCATTGATCATGGATGAAGCCGAAAACCGTATGCACATCCAGAATGCGATCTTATATACCCTGATCAACCAAGCTTAATTCGCTCGGATCTAAAGGAGCCCTCGCGGCTCCTTTTTCTTGCTCAGTAACAGATGTACACTGATTACAATTAAGAATTTATAAAGGAACCTGACATGGCTTTATGGGGTGGACGTTTCAGCCAAGCGGCTGATACCCGATTTAAACAATTTAATGACTCGCTGCGTTTTGATTATCGTCTGGCAGAGCAAGACATTGTCGGTTCCATTGGTTGGTCCAAGGCGCTGGTCAGCGTTGGTATTCTGACCGCTGATGAACAAGTAAGACTGGAAGCAGCATTACTAACCTTGAAAGCAGAAGTGGAAGCTGATCCAGAACAAATTCTGCGCTCTGATGCGGAAGATATTCACTCTTGGGTGGAAGGTAAGCTGATCGAGCGCGTCGGCGATCTGGGGAAAAAATTACACACTGGTCGTAGCCGTAATGATCAGGTCGCAACTGATCTGAAATTGTGGTGTAAACAGCAGGGCGATCTGCTGCTGGGAAGCATTCACGGTTTGCAAAGTAAATTAGTGGCAACGGCACGTCAGTATCAAACCACCGTGTTACCAGGTTATACCCACTTGCAACGTGCCCAACCCGTGACGTTTTCGCATTGGGCGCTAGCCTATGTTGAAATGTTGGATCGTGACTACTCCCGCCTACAAGATGCACTGAAACGTCTCAATACCAGCCCATTGGGTTCTGGTGCACTGGCGGGAACAGCTTATCCGATTGACCGTCAGGCACTGGCGCTGGATCTGGGCTTTGAGCGTGCAACCCGTAACAGTCTGGATTCTGTTTCTGATCGAGATCATGCCATTGAACTGATGAGCACTGCGGCACTGTCCATGATCCACTTATCCCGTTTTGCCGAAGACCTGATCTTTTATGCCTCTGGTGAAGCAGGCTTTGTCGAGTTATCCGATAAAGTGACTTCTGGTTCATCACTGATGCCACAGAAGAAAAATCCAGATGCATTAGAGCTGATCCGGGGTAAAACCGGCCGTGTTGCTGGTGCTTTGAACGGCATGTTGATGACACTGAAGGCATTGCCTTTGGCCTATAACAAAGACATGCAAGAAGATAAAGAAGGCCTGTTTGATGCACTGGATACGTGGCATGACTGCCTAGACATGGCTCAGTTGGTGTTGGAAGATCTCAAGGTAAATGAGCCCGTTACCAAAGCGGCGGCGATGGGCGGTTATTCCAACGCCACTGAATTGGCCGATTATTTGGTCGCCAAGGGTATTCCATTCCGCGAAGCACATCATATTGTTGGCGAAGCGGTGGTTTATGCGATTACGCAGCAAAAACCATTGGAAAACCTGACTGTTACTGAATTTAAACAGTTCAACGCAGTAATTGCTGATGATGTGTATCCAATCCTGTCGTTAGAATCAATACTGGCGAAACGCCAGGCGCTAGGCGGTGTTTGTGCGGAACAAATTGCTCACGCACTACAACAAGCAGAACAGCACTTAGCGACTCGCG
>CAIZDF010000552.1 GCA_903931645.1 uncultured Tolumonas sp. | reverse complement strand
GTGAACTGGATGACAAGCTTGCGTGTTTCAGCTACGCAATTACCGGATGAGATTGAACTGGCGCGAACATTCCCAACCATCACAACACTCGATATCGATTCGTTACTGAATAAATTGCAAAGCGTGTTAGATAAGTTAGCGCGGGCGATGACCTTATTCATGTTGCTGGTGTCAGCGGCTGCGATCTTGGTATTACTGGTGCAATGGCAAGCCGGGTTACAACAACGCCAAACCAGTTTGTTATTAATGCGCACTTTAGGTGCCCGACGTCAGCAACTGCGAGATATGTTGCACTGGCAAGCGATTCTGCTGGGCGGTTTTGCCGGAATTACCGCTGCGTTTAGCTGTGAGTTGATCCGCTGGTGGCTGCATGCAGAGTGGAGTGAGCAGGCATGGCAATGGTTACCTGTGCTGTGGTGGTTATTGCCATTAAGCGGTGCATCTACGGTTTTATTGGTATCGCAATTCACTTTACAACCATTACTCAGACGTACCTTAGCGGCAAGATTACGGGCACTGTAAAGCCTTAATCTTCAAGTACATGATGCAGTGCTTCCGGCAAGGTTGGATAACGAAATTGGAAGCCGGCTTCCTGTAACCGCGTTGGTTGCACATTTTGGCCGTTCAGTAACAGATCGGCCATTTCACCCAATAATAATTTTAAGGCCCATGCAGGCGTATGCAGGAAATGAGGGCGATGCAGTGCCTTTGCTAATGCAGCACTAAACTCAGCATTGCTGACCACATGTGGGGTGGTTGCATTATAGACCCCCGAGCAATGTGTGTTTTCCAGCAAAAACCGGATCACATAAACCAGATCAGTACGGGTGATCCAAGACACCATCTGTTTTCCTGAACCAAGTGGCCCGCCTAAACCCAACCAATAGGCCGGTAGCATTTTCGCTAATGCGCCGCCTTGTGTGCCTAGCACTAAACCTATCCGAATAATGCAAACCCGACAGTTAAATGATGATGCTTGTTGTGCCAGCTCTTCCCAATGCGCACAAACCCGGTTGGGGAAATCTGTTTGTGTGGGAACAAAACTTTCATCTAACGGTTCTGCGCCCTGTGCACCATAAAAACCGATCGCTGAGGCATTGATCCAGATCCGAGGTGCCGGAGTGCTATTTTTTAGTTTTGTCAGTAAGGCTTCTGTGATCAACCAGCGGCTTTCGCTGATACGACGTTTTTGTTCTACACTCCAGCGTTTAGCGGCCAGTGACTCACCGGCTAAATTAATAATAGCATCCACACCATCGAGGGAATTTAGCTGTTCCAGTTGGATAACTTTAGAGTTATCCACAGCTAATCGCTTAGCTGCTAACGTTGGTCGTCGGCTAACCAATAATAGTTCATGATCTGTTCGCAATAAATTGACTAAAGATTGACCAATAAAACCGCTGGCACCTGTGATCAGGATCTTCATATGACCGCCTTGCTGATAAAATGAGCAATTCGCAGAGGGAGTGTGTGTAATCAGTATGTCGGATATGCGTATTCAGATGTTTTTTTCTTCAGATCACGATTTCAATTCATTGATCTTATCCACATTTCCTGTGGATTGATCTGTTAGCAACCGGCTTAGAAGCGGTGATTACAGAAAACAGTGTATGCGATCACATCAATCAACTGATAACACGGCTGGTTGTGAATTAAATTGATGCCGGAATAATGAATTATTTTTAACGTGCTCTATAGGCTGGGGAACCAGAAATAAAAATGCCCTGTTTCCACAGGGCTTTCGGTGCGACTACAAAGCAGAATTAATTCTGACTTTGTGTTGCCTGAATACCAGTCAGTGCGATGGTATAAACGATATCGTCAACTAGCGCACCACGAGACAAGTCATTTACTGGTTTACGCATGCCTTGCAGCATCGGGCCGATAGAGACCAGATCAGCCGAACGCTGTACTGCTTTATAAGTCGTGTTACCGGTGTTCAGATCTGGGAACACGAACACAGTAGCTTGACCAGCAACCGGAGAGTTCGGTGCTTTAGACAGCGCCACGTCAGCCATAACTGCAGCGTCATATTGCAGCGGACCGTCGATGATCAGATCAGGACGTTTTTCCTTCGCAATACGAGTTGCTTCGCGTACTTTATCAACATCCGCACCAGTGCCAGAAGTACCAGTAGAATAAGAGATCATCGCAACGCGAGGCTCAATGCCAAATGCAGTCGCAGAGTCTGCGGACTGAATAGCAATTTCTGCCAGTTGTTCTGCATTTGGATCTGGATTGATCGCGCAGTCGCCATAGACCAGAACCTGATCAGGCAGCAGCATGAAGAACACAGAAGAAACCAGAGAACTGCCCGGTGCTGTTTTGATGATCTGCAACGGAGGACGGATGGTATTGGCGGTAGTATGAACTGCACCAGAGACCAGGCCGTCCACTTCGTTACGTTCCAGCATCAAAGTACCCAGCACGACGTTATCTTCCAGCTGTTCGCGGGCAACAACTTCAGTGATACCTTTGCTTTTACGCAATTCTACCAGACGTGGTACATAACGCTCACGTGCTTCAACTGGATCGATGATTTCAACCACATCGCTCAGTATAACGCCTTGTTGTTCAGCAACACGGCGAATTTCATCCGGGTTACCTAACAATACTGGGCGAGCAATACCTCGTTCAGCACAGATAGCAGCAGCACGGATGGTGCGTGGCTCTTCACCTTCTGGCAGCACGATGCGTTTGTTCGCTTTACGTGCCCGCTCAGTCAGCTGGTAGCGGAATGCTGGTGGGC
>CAIZDF010000551.1 GCA_903931645.1 uncultured Tolumonas sp. | reverse complement strand
TTGGCCCCTTTCTCAATTTTTGCAGGTAATGAGATTGAATAACAGTGAAATAGCCCCATATACTGATCCTATGCTCAGCTTTCAGGCATAAGCCAAGAGAATAATTCTATGAATTTACAGCGCTCAGATCGTATCGTGCTACCTGTTCTGCCGCTTCGGGATGTAGTGGTATATCCCCACATGGTTATCCCGTTGTTTGTCGGCCGTGAAAAATCAATCCGTTGTCTGGAAGTGGCAATGGAACAGGATAAAAAAATTCTGTTAGTGGCGCAGAAAGATGCGGCCACGGATAATCCGGAAAAATCGGATCTCTATCCTGTTGGTACTATTGCCAATATTCTGCAATTGCTGAAGTTACCGGATGGCACAGTTAAAGTGCTGGTTGAAGGTGCAGAGCGTGTATTGCTGGAAGAGCTAACCGACGAAGAAACTTATTATGTGGGTATCGTTTGTCCACTGGAGTGCGTCGACATTCCAGAAGCCGAAAGCGATGTCCTGATCCGCTCTGCAATTACTCAGTTTGAAGGCTATATCAAACTGAATAAGAAGATCCCACCTGAAGTATTAACTTCGATCGCGGCCATTGATGATCCGGTTCGTCTGGCTGATACGATGGCTGCGCATATGCCACTGAAACTGGAAGACAAGCAACGTGTGCTTGAAATTCAGGAAGTATCAGAACGCCTGATGTTTTTGATGGCGAAAATGGAATCGGAAATTGACCTACTGCAGGTTGAAAAACGGATCCGTTCTCGTGTTAAAAAGCAGATGGAAAAAAGCCAGCGTGAGTATTATCTGAATGAGCAGATGAAGGCGATTCAGAAAGAGCTGGGTGAGTTGGATGAAAACACTCCCGACGAATTCGAAACGCTGCATAAAAAAATTGTCGATGCAGGCATGACGCTGGAAGCAAAAGACAAAGCGTTGGCGGAATTGACCAAGCTGAAAATGATGTCACCGATGTCTGCTGAAGCCACTGTAGTTCGCAGCTACATTGATTGGCTGATTGCAGTACCTTGGAAAACCCGCACCAAAGTGAAGAAAAATCTGCAACTGGCGGAAAAAGTGCTGGATGAAGATCACTACGGTCTGGAAAAGGTAAAAGAGCGTATTCTGGAATATCTGGCAGTACAAAGCCGGATCAACCAATTGAAAGGCCCGATTTTGTGTCTGGTTGGCCCTCCTGGGGTTGGTAAAACCAGTTTAGGCCAATCCATTGCTAAAGCCACCGGACGTAAATACGTGCGTATGGCGCTGGGTGGCGTGAGAGATGAAGCGGAGATCCGCGGTCACCGTCGGACGTATATCGGCTCGCTGCCGGGTAAACTGATTCAGAAAATGGCAAAAATCGGGGTGAAAAACCCACTGTTCTTGTTAGATGAAATCGATAAGATGTCTTCTGATATGCGTGGCGATCCGGCTTCTGCTTTATTGGAAGTTCTTGATCCAGAACAGAATAATAGTTTCAGTGACCACTATCTGGAAGTTGATTACGACCTATCGGATGTTATGTTTGTCGCAACATCTAATTCGATGAACATTCCAGGCCCATTACTGGATCGTATGGAAGTCATTCGTCTGTCTGGTTATACAGAAGATGAAAAGCTGAATATTGCAAAAAGTCATTTGTTGCAAAAACAGATTGAGCGTAATGGACTGAAAGCAGCCGAAATTACTATCGAAGATTCCGCGATCATCGATATTATTCGTTATTACACCCGAGAAGCAGGTGTCCGTAGTCTAGAACGTGAAATTTCAAAGATTTGTCGTAAAGCAGTAAAAGCTATTTTGCTGAATAAAGATCTCAAGCATGTGACGGTGAACGCCGATAATCTGAAAGATTATTTAGGGGTGCAGCGGTTTGATTTCGGTAAGGCGGAAGATCATAACCAAGTCGGCCAGGTTGTTGGTCTGGCATGGACAGAAGTGGGTGGCGATCTGTTAACGATTGAAGCGACGAATGTGCCAGGTAAAGGCAAACTGACCTACACCGGTTCGCTAGGCGATGTGATGCAGGAATCTATTCAGGCTGCGATGACAGTCGTCAGAGCCCGAGCCGAGTCGTTACGTATTAATGCCGATTTCTATGAGAAACGCGACATCCATGTGCATGTTCCGGAAGGTGCAACACCGAAAGATGGTCCAAGTGCCGGTATCGCGATGTGTACGGCGCTGGTGTCCAGCCTGACGGGGAATCCTGTTCGTGCTGATGTGGCGATGACCGGTGAAATTACGCTACGCGGTGAAGTACTACCTATCGGTGGTCTGAAAGAAAAACTACTTGCAGCGCATCGTGGTGGAATTAAACGTGTTGTCATTCCATTTGAGAACACAAAAGATTTGGAAGAGATTCCAGATAACGTAAAACAGGATCTTGAAATTCATCCTGTTCGCTGGATTGATCAAGTGCTTGCGCTGGCATTACAAGAACCTGTTGATCGGGTAAGCGTGTCATAATCAGATGTTTTTTGCGCGAAAGCGTGAATCCTGACGACTACTGATATAAAGCCGGTTGCAAACCGCAACCGGCTTTTGTATAACCGAGAGCTGTTTTCTAACGGAATAACCAGCCACAAAAATCATAAGGGGAAAGAAGTGAACAAATCACAGTTGGTTGATAAAATTTCCGAAAGCGCGGATATCTCCAAAGCGGCTGCAGGTCGCGCTCTGGATGCTTTCATTGACGCAGTAGGTGACGCATTAAAAGAAGGTGATCAGGTTTCTCTGGTCGGTTTTGGTACCTTTGCAGTGCGTGAGCGTGCATCACGTTCTGGTCGTAATCCACAGACTGGCGCAACCATTGAAATTGCTGCATGCAAGCAACCTGCATTCAAAGCAGGAAAAGCATTAAAGGACTCTGTTAATTAATTTGTCGGCGATGAATTTGATTAATTGTTCTTCTCGATTGGAGTGCCTGTTTCGATATCCAATCGACCATAGAGCGCATCCTCTGATGCGCTTTTTGTGTTTATATCCACTGCATTAGGAGCATTAGATACATGCTGATGGATAAGCTGCGCGATGGTGCCCAGGGCCGTATCGCGAAAACTATTTTTTGGTTAATTATTCTGTCATTCGCTTTGGCAGGTGTTGGTAGTTATCTTAATCGTCCGGCTAGCAATGATCCGGCCGTAGTTGATGATGAGGTTATTTCTGCTCAGACATTAGAAAAGAGCTATCAGAATGAGCGGGCCAACATGCAAGCTCAATATGGCGAAGCTGCTTCTCAATTGCTGGATAATCCTCAATATTTGGCACAGCTGAAAAAATCGGTATTAGATAAACTGATCAATCAGGCTTTGTTAAATCATAAAGCTTTGAAAGCAGGAATTCACCTGAGTAATGAACAGGTAAAAGACGCTATTCGTCAGATGCCAGAATTCCAGGTTGATAACAAATTCAGTAATGAAAAGTTTATCTCTACTTTATCGCGAGTTGGTTATACACCTGAATCATTTGGTAACTCCATGCGTCAGGATTTGGCTCGCCAATTCTGGTTAGATGGTGTTTTGACTACCGAGTTCATTCTGCCTGCAGAAGTCACTCAGTTGGAAGCGTTGTATCAGCAAAAACGTGATGTAAAAATGATCACGATCCCTGCCGATACATTCCGCCAACAAGTTAAAGTCAGTGATGATGAAATCAATGAGTTTTACAAAGCTCACAGCAAAGATTTCATGCAGTCGGAACAGGTTAAGCTTAATTATGTTCTGTTGAGTGCGGCTGAACTGGCTAAATCTATTCAACCAACGGATAGTGATTTGAAAGCGTATTATCAGCAACATACTGACTCATTTACTGAGCCTGCGCGTCGCAAAGTTGCGCATATTCTGATCACTAACAAAGATGACAAAGCTGCACAAAATAAAGTCAATGACGTGCTGGCTAAATTAAAGTCTGGCAGTGATTTTGCTCAATTAGCAAAAACTGAATCTGCAGACACATTGTCAGCTCGACAGGGTGGTGAATTAGACTGGTTTGAAAAAGGGGTTATGGATCCTGCTTTTGAAAAAGCAGCATTTGCCTTAAATCAGAAGAATGAACTGTCTGCTGTTGTTAAATCAGCTTTCGGTTATCACATTATCAAGCTGCTGGATAAACAAGATCCGACTGTGTTGCCTTATGATAAAGCGCAACAAGTGATCCGTCAGAAGTTCATTGATGAAAAATCACATGAATTGTATGCGGAACAGCAACAGAAACTGTCTGATCTTGGTTTTGAAAACCCAGACTCTTTGGATTCAGTTGCGGAAACGTTAAAATTACCACTGCAAAAAACAGATTTTATTACTTCCAAGCAGTTACCTGCTGTGATTAATGTTCCTGCAGTAGTCACTCAGGCATTCGCCGAAAAATTGCGTGATGAAAATACGAACTCAGAAGTAATTACTGTTTCTGATTCAGCGGTAGTAATGTTACATGTGGTTGATTATAAGCCGAGTGCAGTGAAGCCATTAGCAGACGTAAAAGCGTTGGTAATTGCAAAACTACAATCAGCTAAGGCTGCAGAAAAAGCTCGGGATGCGGCGGTTACATTACTTGAAAAAGTAAAAGCTAATCAGCCAGTTGATGATTTAGTTGCTAAATTGAATGCTAAAGTTGAAGAGAAGGCTGGTTTAACCCGTTTTGCGGGTAATGTTCCTGCTCAATTCTCTCAAGCAGTATTTAAACTGGCGAAACCTGCAGATAAAGCAATCAGCGCTGATTTGTATGCCGATGAACAAGGCAATCAGTCTGTATTGATATTGCAGAAAATCACAGCAACACCAGAAGCCAAAGATGCACAACTTAAGCAAGGCCTGTCTCAGCAACTGGTTAAGTTGAGACAAGAACAGCTTTACGGTGCTTTAGTTGAGTTGTTGCGACAGAAAGCAAGCATCAAATATGCGCCTGTTAGCACACAGGCTGTAGAGTAATAAGTATATGACAAGGCAGAAATTTCTTTTCTGCCTTGTTTTTTACCTCATGAATTTAATTGTAATATACCCTGCGGATTCGTCAGAACTCGTAGGTGAAAGAGGGTCAGACATTGAAAAGAGTGAATAAGCACAGTATAACGTGCATATACTTTACAGTGGCTGGTGCTTGAGTGGCTGGTACAACCATCTTTATTAGTTAAGGTCGTAAATGGAAAACAACGAAAAAATCAATAACAGCAAAGAATTGATCGCATACCTTTCTGAACTGTTTCCTGCTTGTTTTATCGCTACAGGCGAAGCTCGTCCGCTGAAAATCGGTATTTTCCAGGATCTTGCTGCACGCTTGACTGACGACCCACGAGTATCTAAAACCGTATTGCGTTCAGCACTTCGTCAATACACTTCTAGCTGGCGTTATCTGCATGGCTTGCGTCCAGGCATGATTCGTGTTGACTTAGATGGTAATCCGGCTGGTGAACTGACCGAAGAACATGTGACTCATGCTAAAACTGCGTTGAAAGAGAGCAAAGATAAAATTTTCTCTTCTCGTCGCAAAGGTGGTAATAAACCAGCTAAACAGAAAAAACCTGTGGTTGATCTTTCCACCCTTAAAACCGGACAACAGATCCAAGTGATGGTAGGTAAATCACCTATCACCGGTAATATCAAAGAAATTACTCGTGATGATGTTCAGGTTGAACTGGCTACGGGTATGCAGGTGCGCGTAAAAGCGGAACACCTGGTTCCTTAAGGAGCACTATTTTGAGAGTAAATTTGTTCAAGAGCACTGCAGTTGCACTTGGCGTTTTCTATGCGGGGCTATCTTATGCGGTAGCTCCTCCTATATCTGAAGATTCAATCCCTACGTTGGCGCAAGAAGATCAACATGCGATCGCTAGCAAACGTATTGCCGCACTATTTACTCGTAGTCACTACAAACATTTTGTTCTTGATGATCAGATGTCTGAAAAGATTTTTGATCTCTATCTGCAAGCCTTAGATTACAACCGTAGTGTTTTACTCGCTTCTGATATCGCAAATTTTCAGGCATTCAGTCATCAGTTTGATGATGCATTGCAAAGCGGTGATTTGAAAAATGCCTATGCAATGTATAACTTGAGTACAAAACGTCGTTTTGAACGCTATGCATATGCGCTCTCTTTACTAGATGAACCGATGTCATTTGATGTGACAGATAAATATGAGTTTGATCGTAGTAAAAGTGCTTGGGCTAAAGACGACGCCGAAATAAATGAAATTTGGCGCCAACGGGTTAAATACGATGCGCTGAATTTAAAATTGGCTGGTAAAAAACCAGCTGAAATTAAAGAGTTACTGACTAAACGCTACAGCAATGCGATTAAACGCCTTAAGCAGGACGAAAGCGAAGATATTTTTCAGGCAGTCATGAATGCATTTGCCCGTTCTATCGATCCGCATACCAGCTATTTATCGCCACGAAATGCTGATCGTTTTAACTCAGAAATGAATCTTTCTCTGGAAGGGATCGGGGCAGTTCTACAGGCTGATGATGATTTCACTATCGTTCGTTCGTTGATCCCTGGTGGCCCAGCGGATAAAACAAAACTGTTGCGACCAGATGATCGTATTACTGGCGTTGCACAAGAAAGTGGCAAAGTCATTGATGTCATTGGTTGGCGTCTCGATGATGTTGTTGATCTAATCAAAGGCCGCAAAGGCACTAAAGTCCGTCTGGAAATCCAACGCGGTAAAGGTGCTACTCATCAAACGCAGTTAATTGAGTTAGTTCGTGACAAAGTGCGTCTTGAAGATCGAGCCGCTAAATCACAAGTCATCAAATCAGAAGGTAAAAAAATCGGTGTGATCGAAGTGCCGAGTTTTTATGTCAATCTGCATTTAGATGTACAAAAAGAGTTGGCTAAGCTCAAAGCTCAGAAAATTGACGGCTTACTGATTGATTTACGTAATGACGGTGGTGGCGCGTTAACTGAAGCGACTGAATTGACTGGTTTGTTTATGAAACAGGGGCCAGTTGTTCAGATCCGTGACACCATGGGACGAGTTGCAGTCAACGAAGATACGGATGGAAAATCATATTATGATGGCCCGATGGCCGTCTTGATTGACCGTTACAGTGCTTCGGCGTCAGAAATATTCGCTGCAGCCATGAATGATTACGGTCGCGCATTGATTATCGGAGAAAATAGTTTTGGCAAAGGTACGGTGCAGCAGCATCGGGCTTTGGGCAAAATTTATGACTTCTTTGATAATGAATTAGGTCATGTTCAATACACGATTGCTAAGTTTTATCGTATTAATGGCGGGAGTACTCAGAATAAAGGTGTGCAGCCTGATATCGATTTCCCTCCGTTGATTGATCCTAAT
>CAIZDF010000550.1 GCA_903931645.1 uncultured Tolumonas sp. | reverse complement strand
CATTTGCAATGCAGTTCGAAAAATTTTCATATTAAATCCAACCCATCAGCGTCAGAAACAGATCAATGATTTTTATTCCAATGAACGGCAATACAATTCCCCCCAGACCGTAAAAGAATAAATTACGGCGTAACAATGATTTGGCCGAGAGTGGTTGATAATTAACCCCTCGCAGTGCCAGCGGAATCAAAGCGATAATAATCAAAGCATTAAAGATAACCGCAGATAAAATGGCTGATTGCGGGGAAGCCAAATGCATCAAATTCAGTGCACCTAATTGCGGATAAGTTGCAATAAATGCTGCCGGTAAAATGGCGAAGTATTTAGCCAGATCGTTCGCCAAACTGAACGTAGTCAGTGAACCTCGTGTCATCAGCATCTGCTTACCGATATGGACGACCTCAATAAGTTTTGTCGGGTTCGAATCGAGATCGACCATATTCCCGGCTTCTTTGGCAGCCTGCGTACCGCTGTTCATCGCAACCGCCACATCGGCCTGAGCCAGAGCAGGCGCATCATTGGTGCCATCACCCGTCATAGCGACCAACCGGCCCTCTGCCTGATACTGGCGGATCAAAGCCAATTTAGCCTCTGGTGTCGCTTCAGCCAGAAAATCATCAACCCCTGCTTCAGCGGCAATGGCAGCGGCAGTTAATCGGTTATCGCCCGTGATCATTACCGTTTTGATACCCATTCGGCGCAACTCAGCGAAACGCTCTTTAATACCGCCTTTCACGATATCTTTCAGAGCTACGACACCTAAAACACGAGCGCCTTCTGATACAACCAGAGGAGTACCACCAGTTTTCGCGACATCCTCTACCAGTTTTTCTACCTCATGTGGAAAATGCCCCTGATTTGAAGCGACATGACGGCGTAACGCATCTACCGACCCTTTACGGATCATTCGATCATGGATGTTGACACCGCTCATTCGAGTCTGCGCAGAGAAAGGAACAAAGGTAGCGCCTAATGCGTGTATATCGTGCTCACGCAAGTTAAACCGCTGTTTTGCCAACACAACGATACTGCGCCCTTCTGGCGTTTCATCAGCCAACGATGCCAGTTGAGCAACACTAGCTAACTCTTGTTCGCTAACACCGGGGGCCGGTAAAAATGCAGCCGCCTGACGGTTCCCCAATGTGATGGTGCCAGTTTTATCTAGTAACAAAACATCAATATCACCCGCGGCTTCAACTGCACGGCCAGATGTGGCAATAACATTCGCAGCCAACATTCGGCTCATACCCGCGACACCAATTGCGGAGAGTAAACCACCGATTGTTGTTGGGATCAGACAAACGAGCAGAGCCACCAGAACTGTTACTGATATGGGTTCCCCATGACCAATGGCATTCACGCTATATTGTGAAAACGGCATCAAGGTGACAACAGCCAATAGAAAAACCAACGTCAAAGCCACCAACAATATTGACAGTGCAATTTCATTTGGCGTTTTCCGGCGTTTAGCATTTTCCACCATCGAGATCATGCGATCGAGAAAGGTTTCACCTGGATTGACCGTACAACAGATCACTAACCAGTCGGATAAAACGCGAGTGCCACCTGTTACAGCAGAAAAATCTCCGCCTGATTCCCTGATCACTGGGGCTGATTCACCAGTGATCGCACTTTCATCGACGGAGGCTACCCCTTCGATAACATCACCATCACAAGGGATCACTTCACCAGCAGATACATAGACATAATCACCTTTTCGCAAACTATCAGCCGAAACCGGCTGACTTGCGGCATCATGAACTGGCGTTGCCAGTTTATGGGCAGT
>CAIZDF010000549.1 GCA_903931645.1 uncultured Tolumonas sp. | reverse complement strand
GAATATGCCTGGCGGCAATAGCGCGATGGAACCACCTGTACCCATGCCGAACACAGAAGTGAAACGTTGTAGCGCCGATGGTAGTGTGGCATTCGCCATGTGAGAGTAGGACACTGCCAGGCTCCTAATTGCAAGATACAAAAACCCCGCAATGCGGGGTTTTTTGTTGTCTGAAATTCAGTAAATCCGACATGAAAACATCATTTACGGCCAAGTAAAGCAGCACAAATAAAGAATTTTGTGTCACCGTTGGTGTCTTTTTTAATTAGGGCTAAGACTCTTTTTTTATCAATATCAACTAATTCCCAATCATCGCGCCGTGAGTGGGGCGATTTAGCACCGATACACATCAGATATTCCATGAAAAGGTGGGCATTTTTTATTTCGGTTAAATTTGAATCCATACTCTTCTAGCTCCTATCCGATATAGCGAATGTACTAACATTGCACATTGTTACTATTTTAGAGTTCGGAATCATAGTTGCCGTCGTAAACCAAGTTTTTATATGACGTACTATGCATTTAGCGGACATTCTTATTATATTATGGAATATCTCTTTTTTGCCTGCTCAATTGAGCTTAGCTGTAGTTTGGTTATTCATCAAAAGAATATATTTACGATAATATAGGCTGATTTCAAATATGGCCTCAAAAGAAGCTACTCACTAATATTTGCTACAGAAGCATCAAGCAGGGTAAGTATATCTTGCGGTGAAATTTCGACGGAAACACCGCGCTTGCCACCACTCACCAAAATAGATGTCTGTGTTAGTGCGCTCTCATCCAGTAATGTTTTTGATGCTTTTTTCTGTGCGAAAGGGCTAATACCACCAACTTTATAGCCGGTTAAGCGTTCAGCATCTGCGGGTAACATCATGGCTACTTGTTTTAAATGTACGGCTTTTGCCGAGGCTTTCAGATTTAAGCGCATGTTTACTGGAATGATTGCGGTGATGGTTTGTTTTTCATGCTGCAATAAAAGCGTTTTAAATACTTTAGCTTCTTCCATACTAAGTTGATGAGCGCAATGTTTGCCAAAATCATCACTGACATTGCATTCATAGGTATGCACTTTAAATTCGGCACCAATATGTTTTAAGAAGCGAATAGCGGGTGTCATTTCAATCTCCTTGTTAATTGATCATGAAATAAAAAAGGCCGGGAAGTTCCGGCCTTTGTGTTGTTTACTAGCCTGTATTTCGCATACCGGCAGCGATACCGGCAATGGTGACCATCAAGGCTTGATCAACCCGAGGATGCACCTCGTCCGGATTAGCTCGGGAGCGATGCAGTAATTCTACCTGCAGCACGTTCAATGGATCAGTGTACGGATTACGCAATTTGATTGACTCTTTGATCCATGGCTGTTCATCCAGCAGTTCGCCACGTTTAGGGCGTAGTTGCAGAATCACATTGATAGAATCTTGCAGTTCCTGACGTAAGCGCTTACCTAATGGCCAAAGATTTTCTGGTGCAAGACGCAGGTCGTAATATTCGGCTAACCAGAGATCGGCCTTCAGGAACACCATTTCCAGCATTTCCAGTCGGGTACGGAAGAATGGCCATTGTTGATCCATTTCTTTCAATACACCTTCTTTACCATCATCAATCACGGCTTGCAGCGCGACATGCGCACCTAACCACGATGGCAGCATCAGACGGTTTTGTGTCCAGGCGAAGATCCATGGAATCGCGCGCAGTGATTCCACGCCACCATTTGGTTTACGTTTGGAAGGACGAGAGCCCAGCGGTAATTTGCCTAATTCCATTTCCGGTGTTGCGGCGCGGAAATAAGGCACAAAATCCGGCTCATCACGCACTACACTGCGATAATGCTGGCAGGAAATTTCTGACAGCTTATCCATCACGTCGTACCACTCTGCTTTAGGCTTCGGTGGTGGCAGCAGGTTAGCTTCCAATACGGCGCTGGTGTAAAGCTTGAAGTTATGGATCGCCACTTCGGGTAAACCAAACTTGAAGCGGATCATTTCACCTTGTTCGGTGACACGGAAACCACCTTTTAATGATCCCGGTGGCTGAGACAGAATTGCCTGATGCGCAGGTCCACCGCCACGGCCGATAGTACCGCCACGACCGTGGAACAGGGTCAGTTTCAGATCTTCACGCTCAGCGATCGCAACCAGCTCTTCCATGGCACGATATTGTGCCCAGCCGGCTGACATCATGCCGGCATCTTTCGCCGAGTCGGAGTAACCGATCATGACGTATTGCTGGCCACGGATATAGTTACGATACCATTCCACGGACAACAGACGATTTAATACCGCCGCGGCATTTTGCAGATCGTTTTGAGTTTCAAACAGTGGAGCAATTGGTATCTGGAACTTGCAGCCAACTTCTTTCAGCAGCAGTTGTACGGCTAATACGTCAGATGGCTGACGTGCCATAGAGATGATATAGATCCCGAAAGCATCAGGGTCAGTTTGCGCAATAACACGACAAGTATCGATAACTTCTTGTG
>CAIZDF010000548.1 GCA_903931645.1 uncultured Tolumonas sp. | reverse complement strand
TGACCATGAATATCCGCTAACGGTTTACCGGGTAAACGGGTCGATTGATAACGCGCAGGAATAACGACGACAAAACTCATGATGGCAGCTCATCAGAAGTCAGTTGGCGCGCCCGGTTCTCCAGCAATACCGGAATATCATCTTCCACCGGATAGGCCAGTTTATCGGCCCGACAAACTAACTCAGCTCGCTCTTTGTCATAATTCAGTTTGCCTTTACAGATTGGGCAAGCGACGATTTCCAGTAATTTATAATCCAGTGCCATGGCGCAGCTCCTTCAGTTGAGCAAGTAATCGGGTAGCAAATTTATCCGGTAATTGTGCGGTAACTGGTAGATACCACCAATTTTCTAAAGCAAAGTCCCGGCATTTCACCGCATCTTTTTCTGTCATGATCAGCGGGCGTAAAGCAAACCGCTGCTGGAGTTCATCTGCATTAAATTGCTGATGATCGGCGTAAGCTACCTGCTGATTTAACGCATAACCTTGCTGTAATAGACTATTAAAAAAACGTGGTGGGTAACCAATACCTGCCAGCGCATCTACCGCACCGGTAATGATCGCAACATGATTGGTGCGAACATTCCTTAATGGCGCGGGTTGTAGTGACATTTTTATCTCGTCAGGTCGGGCCTGACCACCATTACAGATAACAGCCATGACTTGCCGTAGTCGGGATGGTGTTTCTCGCAATGGCCCCATTGGCATCAGCCAGCCATTTCCTAAACGACGTTCACCGTCCATCACGGCTAATTCGATATCGCGTTGTAACGCATAATGCTGCAAACCATCATCACAGATGATGACGTCAACACCACATTGCTCGACCAGTAACCGCACGGCAGCCGCCCGTTTTGGCGCCACGGCCACTGGACAACCACAGCGCTGATAAATAAGCACCGGTTCATCACCTGCTTCAACCGCAGTAGCAGCAGGATGCAACAAATAAGGATAATGCGGTGCTTTACCACCATAACCACGACTGACCACACCAGGGCGGTAACCCGCCTGTGTGAGTAAATCCACCAGCCACAACACCACCGGTGTTTTCCCGTTACCGCCAACCGTAATATTACCAACGACAATGACGGGTACAGGTGCTCGATAGCTACGGATCCAACCAGCACGATATAGCCCCCGACGGGCTGTTGTCAGTAATGCAAACAGCAGTGCCAGTGGCGCAAATAACCAGTTAACCCAACTGCGGCGATACCAGAGCCATTCAATCATGAGGCTTGTGCGCCCATTTGAGTGCGACGTAATAAGGCATAAGCACCACCCATTTCTAGTAATTGATCATGGGTACCACGTTCCACTATCTGGCCTTCATCCACAACCAATATTTCATCGGCCTTCTCAATAGTAGAAAGGCGATGAGCAATCACCAATGTGGTACGGTTTTTAGTCAGAGACTCCAACGCAGTTTGAATGCGACGTTCTGATTCCGAATCCAGTGCCGAGGTTGCTTCATCCAACAACAAAATGGGCATGTCACGCAATAATGCGCGGGCAATCGCCAGACGCTGACGTTGTCCACCTGACAGTGTGGCGCCATTTTCACCAATGATAGTGTCGTAACCTTGCGGCATCTTCGTGATAAATTCATCCGCGTTAGCTAACTTGGCAGCTTCGATAATTTGCTCCCGGGTAAACTGTTCTTCTGCGGCGTAGGCTATGTTATTGGCAACCGAGTCATTAAATAAATGCACGTTCTGCGATACCAGTGCAAATTGACGACGTAAATCACGCAAACGATATTCACAGATATCATGGCCATCCAATAGGATCTGACCCTGCTGAATATCATAAAAGCGGGTTAACAAACTGGCGATCGTACTCTTACCAGAACCTGAACGGCCGACCAGCGCCACTGTTTTACCCGGTTCAATAGCAAAACTGACCTCGCGCAAAGCGGGAGCATCTTTGGTTGGATAAGTAAAAGTAACATTGCGGAATTCGATCTGTCCCGCAGCATGGGTCAGTTCGCGTTGTCCGTTGTCGTTTTCCAACGGTAAATCAATCACATCAAATAAGCTTTGGCAGGCAGCAATACCACGCTGAAACTGGACATTCACCTGTGTCAGATTTTTCAGTGGTTTCAATAACCCGAATAACGCTGAGATCACTGCAGCAAATGAACCCGCTGTTAATTTGTGGCTGATCTCAGGGAAGGTCGCTAAATAAAGCACCAATGATAATGCCGTAGAAGCAATGAATTGGACGATCGGAGAACCAACTGCATCAGCAACCACCAGCTTCATATTCTGCTGACGTACCGAATTACTTACACGAGTGAAGCGTTCCGCTTCAACTTCTTGACCACCGAACATCAATACTTCTTTATGACCACGCAACATCTGCTCTGTCGAGGTAGTGATATTTCCCATCGCATGTTGCAGTTGCCGACTCAGCTTTCTAAACCGTTTACTGATGACAGAGATAAGTACGCCTACAATTGGGCCCATAACAAAAAAGATAAGCGACAATTGCCAGGAATAATAGAACATCAAAGCCAGCAAGCCGATGACGGTACAACCTTCGCGGATCAGGGATATCAAGGTTGAACTGGCAGCAGAAGAGACTTGCCCGGCATCATAGGTCACTTTAGACAACAGACTACCGGTGTTATTTTTATCAAAGAAGGCCAGTGGCATGCCCATCAAATGGGAAAATACCTTTTGCTGTAGCCGCATCACCACTGTGTTGCCGACCCAAGCCATAAAATAATCCGAGATGAAGTTACACACACCGCGAATGGCGACCAATCCCATGATCATCAGCGGCAACCAAATCATGACCGAATGTTCTTTACTGGTTAAACCCTCATCCAGTAATGGTTTTATCAGTGACAGCATGAAGGTATCCACACCTGCGTAACCGACCATACCAATACTGGCAATCACCAGACCCTTTCTGCGTCCGGTGGTAAACCCCAGAAGACGTTTCAGAATAGGCCAGCTGGCTTGCGGCGCTGCATCGTGTGCTTTGTGAGACATGAAAGATTCAAACCTTGCTGCAAAATGACCCGTCATTTTAGCGGGTGATCGCCGACTAACCAAGCATCCATCTGCCGATACCAAGGTTGAGAACGACGAAAAGGCTTAATATCGATACCATTTGGGTTAATTTCAAAGCTGACCAAGCCCTCAGTGGCCGTGATCCATTGTTGCGAGTGAATATAACGAGCCACTATTTCCGCATGCGGATGATGCCAGTGGTTTTGATATCCGGCACTGTGGACAACATAATCCGGTGCAACCGCTGCAATAAAAGCTACCGAAGAGGATGACCTACTACCATGATGGGGCGATGATAATATATCGCTGCGCAGCAAACCGGTGGGTAAAGTAGTTAACTCCGCCTCTGCTTGGTGTTGCACATCGCCCGTTAATAATACGCTGTGATTGCCATCACTAATACGCAATACACAAGAGTCTTCATTTATATCACCACCCGATGAATTTTGCGGTGACAACATAGTGAGTTGTAACTGACCCCAGTCCCATTGCTGCCAGCGTTGGCAAATTTGCGTCTCTGCATTTAGTTTTGCGGAAGAGACAATATGCGCCTGCGGATATTTTTGGTTAATCCGCTGCCAGTTAGCTGCATGATCTTTATCGCGATGGCTTACTATCAGATAGTCCAACTGCTGTATCCCACGATACTCCAGCATCGGAAAAATAGCTGCATCAGCCATATTGTATCCACCAGGATACGCATCACCGGTATCAAACAATAGCGCTCGATTGCCCTGCGTTACCAAGACGGATAACCCTTGCCCGATATCCAGCATATCGACTCGCCAATCAGGCTCTGATTCACAACCGGCAAACAATAATCCGCTCACGGCTAATAACAACAAACCCAATTCGCGCTTTATTACCACCGGCGTAAAACGCCAGATGAGCCAAACCGTCAAACTCCAGAACAGCATTCGTTGTTGATAGGCAGAAAGTGACAGCCAACCAGATCCCCAATGTTGGACCCATTCCAATATGGACATTAACCAGTGCAGTTGCAGATCACACAACCAAAAGCCAAAACGCGCTAATGCAGGAAAAATGGGCACTAATAACCCGGAAATCAGCCCAATAGGTACAATTGAAAAAGTAAACCATGGCCCAACAGGAATGTTAATCAAGACACTGCTGACACTCAGGCCATCAAACAACACCAGCTGAAAAGGCAACAGCAGCACTGTCATTAACCACTGAATTTGCCACATAGATGGCTTGCGCCATAAAAAACCGGCAATCCCTAAGATCCCGACCGCAATAAAAGAAAGCCAGCTACCAGCTGAAAATACCGACCAAGGATCTATCATGAGCATAATGGCTAGAGCTACCAGCCAGATCCGGATAGCCGACCATTCCCGTTGCCAAAGCCTTAACACCACCCAGATCCCGAGCATGATCAGCGACCTGACAGTGGGTGCTGAAAAATCGGCTAACGCACTGTATAACAGCGCAAAACCCATCCCTATTAACCAATGAATAGCCGGAAGTCTTTCCGCAAAACGTTGCAGCAATAAACGAGACAATGCCATACCAATCCAAGCAATAAGCCCAATATGCATGCCGGAAATGGCTATAAGATGGATTAAGCCGGTATCCCGAAGTGTCTGCCAGTCGTCTTTATCAACATCCTGTTGTTCACCGTAAATCAACGCCATCAACAATTCAGGTTGATAAAATTGATGCATTAGCTGGCGCGATTTATCCAACCATTGATCACGCCAATGGTGATCGGCCTGATAGGCCAATGTTATTTGATTGATCGTACCGGTCGCTGTGATCCCTTGCCCCAACAACCAGCGCTCAGAATTAAACCCGGCTGGATTCCCCAACCCATGAGGTATTTTCAGTTTTGCCAAAATATGGAGTTTATCGCCACGTTTCAGCCGATATTTATTATTGTTTAACGTTAACCGAATTGTCGGTTCGAGCCAAAATGCCTGCTGATTGATCTGCTGAGCAGAAACTAAGAGTTGCTGGTGATCTGATTTCTGATAGGCCTGAGTAACAGTTACATCTAGCTCATGCTGTGCAGGTATTTCCATATGTTGAGTTTTTAACCAACCCAGTTGCAGGTTAAAAAAAACAACGGCCCAACCAAGACCACATAAAACAGCACCAGTGAATCGATAACGAAACAGTAAGAGCAACCCGAGGAATAAAACTGCACACCCTAACCAATTTGGCGGCAATTCGGGCCAAACCAATGCAGTACAGATACCCAAGGCTATTCCCAGCAGCAACCTTTCCACGTTTGATCTCTTAATTAAGTCATTGAATTGCTATTTTCTCGTTCTGAATAGGCGGCTAAAAGCTGTTGGTTTTTACGTTTCGAGGATATTTTGCGTTCAAAAAACCAACGATCAGATCTCAGGAGGTTGCTTATTTCACATAAAAGGGAGAAAACTAACCCTGATTTACACACGCACCATCTAATGAGTGTCATAATCGGCCGACATTATGTTGTTGTAGTTTGATGCGTTGTCTCTGACAGATTAGTAAAATAACCATGAGACTACCGGGCAGGAATGGGGTGAAAAATACAATAAGATGGACATTCTAATTTCCATTTTCTCTGATTATGGCTATGTAGCCGTTTTCGTTATGCTGTTGCTTTGTGGTTTTGGCCTACCGATCCCTGAAGATATCACGCTGGTTGCAGGCGGAATAATTGCCGGTTTAGGTTATGCAGATGTGCATACTATGTTTGCCGTATGCATGGCTGGGGTACTGATTGGCGATGGCACTATGTTTACCCTGGGGCATACTTTTGGTCAGCGCATACTGGCTTTTGCACCAATCCGACGTATTGTGACGCCACACCGCTTTGCTCAGGTGCAGGAAAAATTCGTTAAATATGGTAACTGGGTACTTTTTGTCGCCCGTTTCTTACCTGGTTTACGTTCGCCAATTTTTATCGTTGCAGGTATGAGTCGCCGCATTTCCATTTGGCAATTCATCATAATGGATGGCCTTGCCGCTTGTATTTCTGTACCCGTCTGGGTTTATCTCGGTGACTATGGTGCATATAACCGCGATTGGCTGCTGCATATGGTTAAACGCGGCCAAACCGGAATCTACTCACTACTGGCCTTAGGAATATTGATACTGGTTGTTATGGTTTTACGCCACAGACGCAGTAAACAATGATCTGAGATAAAATAAAAAAACCAGCAGACTCGCTGGTTTTTTTATATGTGAAATTTGAAATTAATGCCCTAGCTCTCTGGCGGGTAATAACTGACTCGCTCGCCACGCAGGATATAATGTTGCCAATAAGCTCATCAAGATAGCTGCCGCTGTTACTACCACCACATCAATCATATGCAGCTCAGATGGCAGGAAATCGATAAAATAGATCTCAGGGTTCAAGAACTGATAACCAATTAATTGCTCCAACCCATGAATGATCGATGATAAATATTGGGCTAGTAAACAGCCCAGCAATGCACCGCCTCCGGCACCAATCAATCCGTTCACCATGCCCTGCGTCATAAATACCAGCCGGATCTGCCAGTTCCCTGCCCCCATGGTCTTGAGTATCGCGATATCGCCGCGTTTTTCATTTACCGCCATCACCAGCGTCGATACGATATTAAAACACGCGACGGCCACCACCATCAGTAACACCACGTACATGACTGTACGCACCATCTGAATATCCTGATACAGATAGCCTTGCGAGGTCATCCAGCTGCGCAGATACATACGATATGGTAATTGATTGGCTGCTTGATAAGCGATGGTTTGAGCGGAGAGTACATCGTTTACTTCTATGCTTAATCCCTGCACCTCATTTTTCCAGCCCAGCATCGATTGCGCATCTTGCAGATGGATATAACCTAATAAACCATCTAACTGACCGCCTAATTTCAGCAGACCTACTACGGTAAACTGACGTTGCATGGGGGCAGCAAAAGCTGACTGTGCATTTTTATCCGGCACTTGCATGGTGACACTATCACCAATTTTTACACCGAGTTTTTTTGCAATTTGCTGACCGATGATCACGCCATTCTCGCCAGGGTGCAGGGCATCCAGTCCATTGCCCGTCATATAATCACCGGCCTGCGAGATCTGTTTTTCTTCTGCCGGTAACACGGCCCGCAACTGAGCCGCTTTCATTTTGCCACCCGCTTCCAACATACCGTTTAGCGAAATCAACGGCGCAACGGCGGTAATTCCAGGCTGTTTTTTTAATATTTGAATTGCAGACGGCCAATCACTCAAACCACCGGAAACTAGCTCAACTTCCGCATGCGGGATCACCGCTAGCACGCGTTGGCGCAATTCGCGCTCAAACCCGTTCATGGCTGATAACCCTAAAATCAGCGCCATTACGCCTAAGGCAATACCAATAATGGATGAGGCAGAAATAAAGCTAACAAATCGACTACTACGGCGCGTGCGGCTATAACGCAAGCCCACAAACAGCGCGAAAGGCTGAAACATTATTCGCCTCCCACTAACGCGCCATCAACCATGTGAACCTGACGATGCAGTTTGCCCGCCAATTCCCGATCGTGCGTGACCACCACAAATGCAGTGCC
>CAIZDF010000547.1 GCA_903931645.1 uncultured Tolumonas sp. | reverse complement strand
TTATGACTGTTGAGGATTTCGGCTACCCGATCTTGAAGCTGTGGCACCAACTCGCTCTCGAACCACGGATTACGTTTAAGCCAGAGATTGTTACGCGGGCTTGGATGCGGCAGAGGAACCACATTGGGCCAATATTTTGGCCAAGCTTGAACGGTTTCAGTTAACGTTCCGGTTTCATTGGGCAGATGATATGCCAGCGCGTAACGACCGATGACCAATGTCAGTTTGATGTTGGGCAATTGCGATAATAACTGTGCTCGCCAAGCTGGTGCACATTCCGGTCTCGGTGGTAAATCGCCAGATTTTCCGGTGCCGGGGAAACAGAACCCCATCGGTAAAATGGCGACCTGCTGCGCGTCATAAAACACCTCGCGTGAAATACCCAGCCAGCTGCGCAAGCGATCACCACTGGCGTCGTTGAATGGAATGCCTGTTTCATGCACTTTTCTTCCCGGCGCCTGACCAGCAATCAAGATCTGCGCGGATGGCTGTAATTGTACAATCGGGCGCGGGCCGAGCGGTAAGTGCCTTGCGCAAAGAGTGCAGGCACGAACATCAGTGAGTAGTGATTCAAACGTGGTCATGGCGACATCTCTAGCTGCTGATTAAGTTGAAGTATTGCGCAATATCCCTGTTTAGCGATATCCAAATTTGTGCGCTATTAGGGCGTTCTATTTCTATTATTGTTCAATTATGGTGCATTTAGCTGGCTATTCCCAAGAAAAGCCTTTGTTATCAGATTGTTTAAAACGGCATGAAACTTGTATTGAAAATATTAAATTAGATTTGGGACATCGACGTCCGCGCTCTCTTGAGGGGCCGGACGTTTTTTTATTTTTGAGAGGCAAGGATGAGTCGTGTTCATACCAGTTGCACTTATTGTGGCGTCGGTTGCGGGATCACGGTAGATGATGCCAAAACATTAACAGGTGATACAGAACATCCGGCGAATAGCGGGGCGTTGTGTGTCAAAGGCGGTAGTTTGCTGGAAACGCTGGCGTTTCCTAATCGTCTGTTATACCCGCGATTACATGGTCAACAGGTAGGTTGGGATACTGCGCTCGATGAAATGGCAACACGCTTTAGTCAGATCATCGCGGAAACCGGGCCGGAATCAGTCGCTTTTTATGTGTCCGGCCAGCTGCTCACCGAAGATTATTATGTGGCTAACAAACTGATGAAAGGTTTCATCGGGGCTGCGAATATTGATACCAACTCCCGCCTTTGTATGTCTTCTGCGGTGATGGCGCACAGCCGTGCTTTTGGTGAAGATGTGGTGCCCGGTTGTTATGACGATCTGGAACTGGCGGATCTGTTGGTGATCGCCGGTGCAAATACCGCGTGGACACATCCGGTGATCTTCCGCCGCATTCAGCAAGCGCGTGCGCGCCGCCCGGAAATGAAGATGGTGGTGATTGATCCGCGTAAAACCATGACCGCAGAGCAAGCGGATTTACATTTAGCCGTACGCCCCGGTAGCGATGTCTGGTTATTTAACGGGTTAAGTCGTTATCTGCTGGAACACGACCTGGTTGATAACGCGTATATCGAAAATCACGTCAACGGCTTTAGTGAGCTGCATGCACTGGTAATGGCTCCAGAATATGAGCTGGCACGAGTCGCGGAAAAATGCGGATTAACCGTTAGTGAATTGCAGACCTTCTACCGCTGGTTTGGTGAAAATGAAAAAGCGGTCACGCTGTTTTGTCAGGGCATCAATCAATCTAATCAGGGCACCGACAAAGCAAATAGCCTGATCAACCCACATCTGCTGACAGGGCGTATCGGTAAACCGGGTGCTTCACCGTTTTCGATGACCGGACAGCCGAATGCGATGGGGGGGCGCGAAGTGGGCGGGCTGGCAACGCAGTTAGCATCACACATGACGTTCAACGACGAAAACTGCGATCGTGTGGCTCGTTTCTGGAATGCGCCAAACATTGCCCGTAAACCGGGCTTAAAAGCCGTGGATATGTTTAAAGCCGTGGGTGAAGGCAAGATCCGCGCATTGTGGGTCATTGCAACAAACCCGGCGGTATCATTGCCTGATTCGGTTCAGGTGCGCGAAGCACTGGCGAAGTGTGAGTTTCTGGTGGTGTCTGAAATGACACCGAAAACCGATACCGCGCAGTTTGCACATCTACTTTTACCCGCGGCAGGCTGGGGTGAACGTTCCGGTACAGTCACCAATTCTGAACGTTGCATGACACGTCAGCGCGCATTTACGCAAGCGCCGGGTGAAGCAAAACCAGATTGGTGGGCATTAACCCAATTAGGTAAACGTCTAGGTTTTGCCGATGCATTCAATTACGACCACACTGCTGATATTTTCCGTGAACATGCTGAGTTGTCTGGCTTTGAGAATTCAGACCGTCAGTTCGATATCTCTGCGTTGGCAACGATGACCGATGCTGAATATGAACAATTCACACCGCGCCAATGGCCGTTACCGGCGGATAAGAAAGTAGAAAGCAGTCGTCTGTTTACCGATGGCGTGTTCTCGACCTTCAATGGCCGCGCCAATCTGGTACCGGTGACCCCACAAGAGCCAGTGCTCAAACGTAAAGCAGAACGTCAGGAAGGCAGCTGGTTGTTAAATACCGGTCGCTTGCGTGATCAATGGCACACCATGACACGTACCGGTCATCTGCCGCGTTTAATGGAAACCGAACCGCTGCCCAAAGTGTATGTAAACCATCAGACCACTCTGAATAGTGGATTTACCGAAGGCGCGTTGATCCGCATTAATTCCCTGCAAGGTTCGGTGATGACCTTACTAGGGCGTGATGATGGCCTGCGCGATGGTGAAGCGTTTATGCCGATGCACTGGTCGGATGATTTTTCATCCTGCTCGGGTGTTAACCGTCTGGTGGCGCCGGTTACCGATGCCGTTTCTGGTCAGCCGCAATTTAAGCAGACTGAAGTGGTAGCGGAAGCGGTTGATGTGAAATGGCATGGCCTCTGGGTCGGTCAGCATGAACCTGAGCTGGACGTCAGCTGGTGGGCGCGTCGTTCGCTTGATGCGGGGGAATGTCGCCGCCTGACCGATGAAAACCGTACTGCCGAGCAAGTGTGGTTCCAGTTGGCGCAACAAGGTCGCTGGTTACGCTTACCGCTAAAAGGCGGCTGGCTGGCGGTGAAACTGAATCAAGGTCGTATTATTGGTTTGCTGCTGGTGAGCACTACACATCAACAGGTGAATATCGATCTGCTGGCTGGGTTGCTGGGTTTACCGATGAACAGCACTGCACTTTCTACCACGTTGGAACAGGCACTGGCGGGCGATAGCCGCATGATTTGCTCTTGTTTCCGTGTCAGTGAGAAACAGATCGTCGATGCGATTGGCGAGCAGGGTATATCCGAATTAAGTGGCCTGCAAAGTTTGCTGCGTTGCGGCACTAATTGCGGCACCTGTGTCGTGGAATTGAAAAAATTGCTACATAAACACACCAGCGTTAGTGAAGTTTAGTCGCCAGAAATGAGGGCCAGAAAATGAAAGGATTTGTTTCGTTAGTTGGGGCCGGCCCCGGTGACCCGGATCTGTTGACGGTAAAAGCGCTGCGTTCTATTCAGCAAGCCGATGTGGTGGTTTTTGATCGCTTGGTCAGTGATGACATTCTTCAACTGATCCCTGCGTCGGCAGCGCGTTACGATGTCGGTAAACGTTGCGGTCAACCCAGCTTGAAGCAGGAAGATATTTCGGAGTTATTGGTGACACTGGCTGGAAAATATCGTCGCATTGTGCGCTTAAAAGGCGGCGATCCGTATGTGTTTGGCCGTGGTGGTGAAGAAGCACTCTTGCTGGTGGCGAATGGTGTGCCGTTTGAAGTAGTGCCGGGAATTACCGCCGCCATTGGTTGTGCCGCGGCGACCGGTATTCCGCTAACGCATCGGGGTTTATCTCGTTCAGTGACACTGGTGACAGGTCATGTGCAAGATGGCAGTGAGTTCCACGGCTGGAGTGGTTTAGTCAAAGCCGGTGGTACTTTGGTGTTTTATATGGGGCTCGAGCGCGCAACGGAATTGCGCCGCGGGCTGTTGCAAGCGGGGGCACCGGCTGATCTGCCGATTGCGTTGGTCGTGGCAGGAACCACGCGTCAGCAACGGGTGGAGGTCACGACATTGGCGTGTCTGGAGCAAACCGCTCATACTTTAACTGGGTTAACGCCAGTTTTGATGATCATGGGTGAGGTGGTTCAGCTACGTGCCGAGTTAGGTGATATGGCAGAAACCTTACTGCAATCGGTCGCCTAGATCTTCTATTAGGAATCATGGATGAGTTATTCGAAGATCCTGATTTATAGCGACGACATAGCCCAGGCCAACCGCCTGGGTTTGTTATTAAGTCGTTATGGTCATGAGCCTTATTTAGTCCGGCAAATCGACCCTATGCACCCGCCGGGTGGTATTCATGGGGTGATGATTGATTGCCGGCGTTTACCCGCAGAATGGCGTTTAGTGGCATCGGCCTTGGCAAGCCAAGGGTTGCCAGCGGTCGTATTTATGGAAAATTTACCCGAAAGTCAGCAACAAGTGTTATTGGAGTCAGGTGTTACGCTGGTGCCGCATCGGGTGGAAGAGAAAGAACCGGTAGAAAGCTGGTTGAAACAAGCACGTATGCAGCAAGAGGTAATGCGTAAGCAGCAACTGGCTGTTGATGATTTAACTCAGCGTCTGGAAGAGAATAAGCTCATCCAACAGGCTAAAGCACGTTTAATGAAAGTGCAGAAGTTAGATGAAGAAACTGCCTATAAAGTAATGCGCTCCACTGCAATGAAAAACAACCAGTCTATGGCGGATCTGGCTCGCAGAATTCTCGCCACGCTGGTTGACTGATCCGGTGCGATTGCACCGTTCTGAATCATTAAATTCCATTAAATCCACTAAAAATGCATAAAAAAGCCATCTTTTGATGGGGTTTAAGATTGGCACGAAAGCTGAATGTATCAAAATTGTAAACGGATCAGCCAACGACGGCTTCCCACAATTTGGTAACTCAGGCAATGACGCCTCACTGGAATTAACCAGTGAGGCGTTTTTTTTTGGAGCAATGGAATGATCACATTAAAACGCAATGCAGTGGCTCTGATGCTAAGTGCAGTATTAGTTTCAACTGCGGTGCAGGCGCAGGTTGGCGCCCCTGAGAAAGAAGAGCTGAAATTAGGTTTCATCAAATTAACCGACATGGCACCACTGGCAGTGGCCTATGAAAAAGGTTATTTCGAAGATGAAGGGCTGTATGTCACGCTGGAAGCACAAGCCAACTGGAAGGTGTTGCTCGATCGCGTGATCACCGGTGAATTAGACGGTGCACACATGCTGGCTGGCCAACCGCTGGGTGCCACCGTGGGTATCGGCACCAAAGCGGATGTCGTGACTGCTTTCAGCATGGATCTGAACGGTAATGCGACCACCGTTTCCAATAAAATCTGGGAAGCGATGAAAGCCAACGTACCAAAAGGTACGGATGGTAAACCCGTGCATCCAATTAAAGCGGATGCGCTGAAACCAGTCGTTAAGTCTTATAAAGACCAGGGTAAGGCCTTCAATATGGGCATGGTGTTCCCGGTTTCCACCCATAACTACGAGCTACGTTACTGGCTGGCTGCTGGCGGTCTGAACCCTGGCTTCTATGCACCATTGAAAGGTGATAACACCGGTCAACAACAAGCCGATGTGCTGTTGTCAGTGACACCACCACCACAAATGCCAGCCACGCTGGAAGCGGGCACCATCTTAGGTTACAGCGTCGGTGAACCCTGGAACCAGGCTGCAGGAGCGAAAGGCATTGGTGTGCCGGTCGTGACTGATGATGATGTCTGGCACAACAACCCGGAGAAAGTGTTCGGTGTCTCAAAAGCTTGGGCGGACAAATACCCGAATACTCACATTCATTTAGTAAAAGCATTGATCCGTGCTGCCTACTGGTTGGATCAAAACAACAACGGCAATCGTCAGGAAGCAGTCAGCATGCTGGCTAAACCGGAATACGTGGGCGCGGATGCCAAAGTGATCGCGAACTCGATGACTG
>CAIZDF010000546.1 GCA_903931645.1 uncultured Tolumonas sp. | reverse complement strand
TACTAACAATCCAAATCCAGTTAAAGAAGACACTGCACCCGCAACCAAACAAACACAGCCTCACATCGCTTACACTCTCAGTATTTCATCTCCGCAGTCTGAACAGACTATCCGCGATAATGAAGGGCGGATCTCGGTGCAAAATCAACTCAGCCCTGCGATAACAGCAGAAAATCCAGCGCAGCTAGTGCTTTATGTCGATGGCAATCGTTATGGTTGCAGCACTGCCAGTCTCAGCTGTGAAGCAAAGAATGTTGAACGTGGTGCACATCAGCTACGAACCGAATTAGTCTCGCAAAGCGGCAAGATACTTGCATCTTCAGAATCAATTACGGTTTATCTGTTCCGGGTCACAGCCATCAAGTAACCTGTCGCGAAGTGCCAGCACCATTTTGGTTCGATCGCACCAGAAAACAACGATAGCTGGCACCTTATTGGTGCGCGTTATATTTGGGAGATCAACACTGTGGAAAGCCGTCCTGACTTACCGAAGATGCTGCTGGATAATTTGCTGACCGCAGTAATGCTGCTGGATAAGCATTTAATCATCAGATATGTCAATCCGGCTGCTGAACAACTGCTGGGCGTAAGTGCCCGCCGTGTCGTCGATCATGCACTAGAACAGGTAGTTGATTACCTTTCCTTAGATCTAGACCGCCTGCGGCAGTGTCTGCGTGCAGGTCAGGGATTTACCGATAACGAAGTCACGTTGGTGGTAGAGAACGAACCGCGCAGCGTGGAAGTCAGTGTTATTGCCGTGTATGACCATCAGGAACAATTGGCACTGATGGAACTGCGCAAGATTGATCAGCAAAAAAGGATCAGTCAGGAACAGCAGCAGCATGCGCAACAACTGGCCGCCCGCGATCTGGTGCGTGGTCTTGCCCACGAGATTAAAAACCCGCTCGGTGGTTTACGAGGTGCCGCTCAGTTACTGGAAAAAGCCCTGCCCGATGAGCAGTTAAAAGAATATACCGGCATTATCATCGCGCAGGCCGATCGGTTGCGAAATCTGGTTGACCGTTTGTTGGGGCCACAACGTCCAGGCCGACATCAGGTGCACAACGTACACTCGGTGCTGGAGCAAGTACGCCGCCTAGTTGAAATGGAATTACCACCCGGCATTCGTATCGTGCGTGATTATGATCCGAGCATTCCCGATTTTGAGATGGAACAGGAACAGTTGCAGCAAGCGTTCCTCAATATTGTTCGCAATGCGGTGGAAGCCATGCACGGGCAAGGCACGATCCGCTTGAAAACCCGCACGGTGTTTCAAATCACCATCCACGGTAAACGTTATCGTCTGGCCGCCGAAATTCGCATTATTGATGATGGCCCAGGGATACCGGAAAGTATTCGCGACACCTTGTTTTATCCCATGGTCACCGGCAAAGAGGGTGGCACCGGCTTGGGGTTATCAATCGCACAGAATTTGATTGATCAGCATAAAGGCCGTATTGAATGTGTCAGTTGGCCAGGACACACCGAATTTTGTATCTATTTACCGCTTCGTAAGTAATAAGGATAAACACCATGGCAGCCAAAGTCTGGATTGTCGATGATGACAGCTCTATCCGTTGGGTTATGGAACGAGCGCTGAGCGCAGAACATTTTGAATGTCAGTCATTTGAAGATGGCGAAAGTCTATTAGCAGCGCTGGATAATAACCAGAGTATTCCGGATGTGATTGTATCGGATATTCGTATGCCTGGTATCGATGGGCTTTCCTTATTGCAGTTGATCCAGGAAAAACAACCGGATATCCCTGTCATCATCATGACGGCGCATTCGGATCTGGATAGTGCTGTAAATGCCTATCAGAGCGGTGCATTTGAATATTTACCGAAACCGTTTGATATTGATGAAGCAGTAGCGCTGGTGCAGCGAGCTGAAAGTCACTTGCGTGAGCAGCGCAATAAGCGCCGTGCTCGCCAACAAGTGGCAACAACAGCGCCGGAAATTATCGGTGAAGCACCAGCGATGCAGGAAGTTTTCCGCGCGATCGGTCGTCTGGCGCGCTCCTCTATGTCCGTGCTGATCAATGGCCAGTCTGGAACAGGTAAAGAACTGGTCGCGCATGCGCTGCACCGTCATAGCCCACGCGCAGCAAAACCGTTTATCGCGCTGAATATGGCCGCCATTCCAAAAGATCTGATTGAATCAGAGCTGTTTGGCCATGAAAAAGGGGCATTTACCGGCGCCAATAGTGTTCGTCAGGGGCGTTTTGAACAGGCAAATGGCGGCACACTATTTTTAGATGAAATTGGC
>CAIZDF010000545.1 GCA_903931645.1 uncultured Tolumonas sp. | reverse complement strand
GGCTTTCAACCATGACACCCATGATGTGGTGATTACCGCCAGCGATCTGACCACAGACATCAGTACAAACCTCCATCTGCTTTTTGAATTGCTTAGAGCTGTTGGCATGGCTAAAGTCGATCAACATTTTGGTTGGCAGACCTGATTTTTCCAGATCTTTGACTACAGCCGCGACATGTTTAGCACTGTAATTTGGCTCTTTACCGCCACGCAGAATGATATGACAGTCTTTATTACCTTCCGTGGTCACAATCGCTGAATGACCAAATTTGGTGACTGATAAGAAATTATGTGAAGCTCCCGCAGCGCTGATCGCATCGATCGCTACTTTCGTAGTGCCATCAGTACCGTTCTTGAAACCAACCGGACACGACAGACCAGAGGCCAGTTCACGGTGAACTTGTGACTCAGTAGTACGTGCACCAATCGCGCCCCAGCTCATCAGATCGGCCATATATTGTGGCGTAATCATATCCAAGAATTCAGTCGCTGTTGGCATACCCATGTTGTTCAGATCTAACAGCAGTTTACGGCCAATACGCAAACCATCATTGATCATATAAGTGTTATTTAAGTAAGGGTCGTTGATCAGACCTTTCCAACCAACTGTAGTACGCGGTTTTTCAAAATAGACCCGCATGACGATTTCCAGCTGATCTTTCAGCTCTTCACGCATAGCCAGCAGGCGTTTGCCATATTCAATCGCCACTTCAGGATCATGAATAGAACATGGGCCGATCACTACCAGCAGACGCTCATCCTGATCATTGAGAATATTGTGAATAGCCTGACGACTTTCAAATGCCGTTTGAGTAGCAGTTTCAGTAGCAGGATACCGCTCCAGCAGTGCGATTGGCGGTAATAATTCTTTAATTTCTTTGATCCTTACATCGTCTGTCTGATACATCATGACCTCTGTGCAATTTCTGTGTACAGGCAATTCCGGTTTGCCCGTTTGTGGCGAATTAATCTAGTTAGATTGCACCTTCGCGTCAATCATATTGTGACTTTGTTCGCCCATGCGTCTTGCACAGGGTATAATGTCTGAAAAGGTATCCGCCCATTCAATCAGGAGATTTACATTGCGCTTTGCTGAACTGACTATGCATAAACGCTTAAAAGAGGCCATGGCGCATCTCGACTATACCGAGATGACCGAAGTGCAGGCTCAGACTATCCCTTACGCGCTAATCGGGCGCGATCTGGCTGTGGCTTCCAAGACAGGTTCAGGTAAAACACTGGCCTATCTGATCCCGTTGATGCATCGACTGTTGACCTCCAGAGCGCTGTCTACTCGTGGCCCACGGGCACTGATCTTGGCACCAACGCGTGAGTTGGCAAAACAGGTGTATGCCCAACTTCGTTTCCTGGTGGCAGGAACGCAAGTGCACTGCAGCTTAGTGCTGGGCGGTGAAAACTTTAACGAACAGATTAAATCGCTGCGTAAAACACCCGAAATTCTGGTTGCGACACCTGGTCGTCTGCTCAACCATTTAAAAGCGCGCAGTTTCTTGTTTGATGGTGTGGAAATTTTGGTGCTCGATGAAGCAGACCGCATGTTAGATCTGGGTTTTGCTGACGCGTTAAAAGCGATCCACTCCGCAGCATCACATCGTTTGCGCCAAACTTGGTTGTTCTCGGCTACGTTGAATCATCAATCAGTAGAAATGCTGTCGGGTTACATTCTGAAAGCACCGCAGACGATCTCTATCGGTGAAATGCACGCGGTTCATGCTGACATCAATGAAGTCTTTCATTTATGTGACCATTTAGATCACAAACAAGCACTGTTAAAACATCTGCTATCGCAACCCGATTACCAGCAAGCCATCGTCTTTTTGGCCACACGTGAAGATACTGAACGTTTGGCTAAGCAATACAGCGAGTTGAATATTCCTGCGTTGGCGTTATCCGGCGATATGAAACAGGCACAACGTAACCAGGTGATCGATCAATTCTCTCGTGGTCACGCTAAAGTACTATTCACCACTGATGTAGCTGCGCGCGGATTAGACTTGTTGCATGTATCACTGGTGGTGAACTTTGATATGCCCAAACAGCCGGAAGAGTATATCCACCGTATCGGTCGTACCGGACGTGC
>CAIZDF010000544.1 GCA_903931645.1 uncultured Tolumonas sp. | reverse complement strand
GATGAACATCGCATTAGTGGCACATCAGCAGCTTATAAAGAAACTGATCGCAGCCGTCTGGTTATGGCTTTAGAAAAATGTGGCTGGGTAAAAGCCAAAGCGGCACGCCATCTGGTCATTACACCAAGACAACTGGGTTATGCCTTGCAAAAATTACAGATTGAAGTGAAGAAATATTGATCCCCAATAGGGGATCTGTACAACTGCTATTAGATCACATGCAACTCATCACGATGGAATGCAAAACGTTGGCAGGTATGCAATAAGTCAGTGGTATCAAGTGCCGAGCGTGGTATTCGAGCATGATAAAGACTGCCATTCACATTCAGCGTGAGTCGCTGACTGCCAATCCCTGGGTAGATCCGTTCAACCATGGCCTCAAAACAGATCAAGCCAGTCGCTGGCAACGCCACTCTTGAGTTGTAATGAAAAATAGCATCCCCAGGCAAACAGCAGTGTGATATTGGCGAAATTGGTGTATGTGATAACGACAGTTCAATATTTCCCGGCAAGCAGATCTGATTATTGGTGGTGTGGCGGCACGGTAAGATGTTATCCATAGCCACCAGTCTGGCCGCTTGTTCATCAACAGGGCGTCGCATCACTACCTCTGGTGCATCATCTTGAATAATCTCACCGTTTGATAAGATCAACGCCCGTTGAGCAAAATTGAGAACATCCGTGAATAAATGACTAACCAATAACGTGGTTATACCGTGAGTGCTGGCATAGAGCCTGATTTTTTCAATAACCTCACGTCGAGTCGATACATCCAGCGATGACGATGGCTCATCCAACAATAACAACTCCGGTTCACCAATTACCGCTCGTGCCAGGCAAACACGCTGTACTTCGCCGCCAGACAGTTCGGTGGCAGATCGTTGAGCTAAGTGCTCACAACCGAAGTCTTGCAGCACTTGTTTTATCCGGCCAGGAATATTCTGACGTGGCGTATCATGAAATCGTAATGTGCAGGCTAAATTGTCATAAACGCTCATATTGAGCAGCAAATTATCTTGAAATACCAACGCACACCGGCGACGCAGTAGGGTTGGGTTGCTTTTTTTTACATCATGACCAAATAGATAAAACGAACCGGAAAATGGTTGTAAAAGATTGATTGTTTGCAGCAGCGTGCTCTTCCCAGCCCCGTTATGCCCCAATAACGCGATAAGCTCTCCGGGTTGAATGGTGAGTAGATCAAGATCCAACACTTTGTGCCCAGCGGCATGTTCAACACTGAGCTGCTGCATGTTTAATAGAGGAGGGGTTGCCATAATCGCCTAACCTTATTTAACGTTCATGCGGACTAACTTTCGTGTTTTGATGCTGTAAATAAGTCATTAGCCAAACGATGATAAATGTCACCAGCAGTAAAATAACGCCTATCGCTAAAGCAACATCGTAGTTCCCTTTTCCAACCTCCATCACGGTTGCGGTGGCGAGAACCCGAGTTTGACTGCGGATATTTCCGCCGACCATCATGGATGCACCGACTTCAGAAACCACACGCCCAAAACCGGCGATCACGGCAGCCATCAGCCCAATACGAGCTTCCCGCACTAATAACAGCTGTGCTTGCCATTGACTTGCGCCTAATGACAGCAGCTGCAAATATAATTTAGAATTTAAGCTACAAATCGCGGAAAAACTCAGGCTAGCAACAATTGGGATAGCCACAATGGATTGCACAATGACCATCGCTTTGGGAGTGTACATCCAGCCTAATTCTCCTAACGGGCCATAACGCCATAGCAGTAAGCTCACCATCAAACCCACCACAACAGGTGGAAGCCCCATGCCAAAATTCAGTAGTGCACACAGCAGCGCTTTTCCACGGAAAGCGTTTAATGCCATCCACACGCCAGCAGGAACACCAACCACGATGCTGATAAAAGTAGCGATGAATGAAACTTGCAGCGTTAGACTTGTAATGTCTAATACATCAGTATCAGCACATAGACAGGATCTTAAGAGATAAGTCTTTATTTCAGATAGAAAAATGGCTCCATTTATGATCAGATAATCGTCGCCAAACTCTTCTCTCATCAACCATGAAGCCGATGACGATTATCT
>CAIZDF010000543.1 GCA_903931645.1 uncultured Tolumonas sp. | reverse complement strand
TTCTGATGCAGGAATAGATACCGGATCTCTCGTTCTATGCGAAGATTGTAGGTTACAGCATTCGCTATAGCTCTCACTCTGGGAATGTCTGTTTGCTGATCTGAAGCTAATATGAAAGAATCGGGTAAGTTCAAGTTGTTACATGCAGGTGATTGCGTGATTGATGGCGATGGTTTCCGCCCGAATGTAGGAATTGTGATCTGCAATCGCAATGGACAAGTGTTATGGGCTCGTCGCTATGGACAACATTCCTGGCAGTTTCCTCAAGGTGGTGTTGATGATGGGGAAACTCCGGAACAGGCAATGTTTCGCGAGTTGTACGAGGAAATAGGGCTGAAGCAGGATGATGTCACTATCCTGGCTACTAGCCGTAATTGGCTGAAATATCGGCTGCCAAAGCGTTTGATTCGTTGGGAAAGCAAGCCGGTCTGCATCGGACAAAAACAGAAATGGTTTTTATTGCGTTTAGATGCCTCTAAAGAGGCAAGTATTCAATTTGGTTGTCATGGTCAGCCGGAGTTTGATGATTGGCGCTGGGTGAGTTATTGGTATCCTGTCAGACAGGTGGTGTCGTTCAAGCGTGAAGTTTATCGCCGGGTGATGAAGGAATTTGCCACTATTGCGATGCCTTATACGGCTCCTGTAGCTAAAAAAGATCCGAAAAGAAAAGCGTATCGGTAGTTATCGCTAGGTAATACAAGGAGAAATATTGTGCTGACAACATTGCGGCAAATTGTGGAAAGTGTAACGGCTGCGCCATCGTTATCGGAAGCGATGCGTACACTGGTACAGCAAACCCGTGCTGCTATGCATGTTGATTGTTGCTCTGTCTATATTTCTGAAACCCAACGCCAACGTTACCGCTTGGTTGCTACCGATGGCCTTTCTCTGGATGCGGTTGGGAAAGCCGTGTTGCCGTTTAACGAAGGCCTGGTTGGCTTAGTCGGCCGTCGTGAAGAGTTAATTAATCTGGCAGATGCCCCCGCACACCCAAGTTTTAAATATCTGCCTGAAGTTGGTGAAGACGAGTTTAAAACGTTTCTGGGCGTACCCATTATGCATCAGCGTAATGTGCTGGGAGTGTTAGTGGTGCAACAGGCGTTATCGCGCCAATTTACTGAGCTTGATGAGTCTTTTCTTGTGACATTGGCGGCTCAGTTAGCGGTGCGTATTGCGCATGCCGAATTAAAGGGGTTGATCAGCTCTTCTTCTGGAAATCATCGTGCTGTGCATGGTATCGGTGTCTCTTCCGGTATGGCGATTGCGAAAGCTTGGGTATGGCAGCCGAAAATGGCGTTATCTCAGGTTAATCTTAAACATAGCGATGAACCAGAACTGCAGGTGGAACTGCTGAATCAGGCTGTGTTGCAGGTGCAGATGGATTTAGATGCGCTGGCCATGCGTTTTCAGGATGCAGTTCAGGTTGATTCCCAGTCTATATTTGATATTTATCAGCACATCCTGGCCGATCCTAATTTCATTTTTCAGATCGAACAGGAAATTACGGAGAATCAGTGGAACGCCACCTCCGCCGTGCGCCAAGTCAGTGAGCGGTTGATCGAGCAATTTTCCGCTATGAGCGACCCGTACTTACGTGAACGGGCGCTCGATATTCGCGATGTTGCCCAGCGCTTGTTGAGTAGTTTGGCTCACAGCCATATGGAACAGTTCGACTTTCAAGAGCCGGTTATTCTGCTGGCTGAGGAAGTCACCGCGACATTACTCGCGGAGATCCCGAAAGATCGTTTGGCGGGTGTAGTTTCCATGCGTGGTGCCGTCAACTCGCATGCTGCCATTTTAGCCCGTACCATGAGTGTGCCCGCCGTAATGGGGCTGGAGTTACCACTACAAGAGTTAGATGGGCAGGAGTTGATTATTGATGGGGCCAACGGTGATGTCATTATTCAACCGAGTGGCGCAGTTCTGGCGGAATATGAACAACTGATCCTGCAAGCGAAAGCGTTTGATGACTTGGTCGCGAAAGAGGCGTTGTTACCCTCAGAAACGCAAGATGGTTGCCCAGTTTCAGTATTGCTGAATGCCGGTTTAAGTCTGGATGTTGATAGCTGTTTGATGGATTGTTCCGATGGTGTTGGATTATACCGCACGGAAATTCCGTTTATGCTGCATGACAGCTTCCCGTCAGAACAAGAACAGGCGACTCGCTATCGAGCTATTCTGGAACAGTACAACGGTCGCCAAGTCTGTATGCGTACATTGGATATCGGTGGCGATAAACCGCTACCATACTTTCCAATCAGTGAAGAGAATCCATTTCTTGGCTGGCGTGGCATTCGTATTACACTCGATCACCCAGAGTTATTTCTAGCACAGTTGAAAGCGATGTTACGTGCCAGCGAGCACAATGATAATTTGGCAATTATGCTGCCGATGATCTCCAGTGTCAGCGAGGTGCAAGCTGCGCGGCGTTTGCTTGATCAAGCTTGGCTGGAAGTTTCTGATGAACTCCGAGCTCGCGGCAGTGCGATCCGTTACCCAAGCTTAGGGGCCATGATTGAAGTACCCGCCGCAATTTATCTATTGCCTGATTTAGCGCCGTATGTGGATTTTTGGTCGGTCGGTACAAATGATCTGACACAATACTTACTGGCGGTCGATCGGAATAATGCACGGGTAGCAGACATGTATGATGGGTTACATCCT
>CAIZDF010000542.1 GCA_903931645.1 uncultured Tolumonas sp. | reverse complement strand
TGCGAGTGAAACATGAACAACGATATATCAACTCAATCAGTGGTTGTCAGCATGCTGGCCTCTTTGGTGGGTGATCAGCTCCAAACAGATGGGGATCACTCAACGCAAATTCCGGCGTTGATGCTGTATCGGCGTAGTGCAGTAACCGACCCAATGCCATGTATTTATGGTCTGGGTTTGGGTTTAGCCGTACAAGGTGGCAAGCGGGCGACGCTGGGCGATGAGATATTCGATTATGGGCCGGGTCAATCGCTACTCAATTCGGTGGATTTACCCGTTGTGTCATATGTAACGAAAGCTACTATGACAGAACCGTATCTTGGTTTGCGGCTGGCGTTGGATGCTAAAACCATTGCTCAGATTGCCGCTGAAATGGATTTTTCGACTCAACTCAAAGCCATATCGGCGAGAGCAATGTCCGTCGTGCAGCTCGATGAAGGGTTGCTTGATACGATAACCCGATTGGTTCGACTCTTGAACGAACCACATCTTATTTCGCTTGTTGCTCCCTTGATCCAACAAGAAATTATTGTCCGTTTATTGAATGGGGAACATGGGCCGGCACTGCGTTATCTGGTTGCCAGTGGGTCACCGAGCCAGCAGATCGCTAAGGTACTTACCTGGCTAAAGCTGCACTATACCGAGAGCGTTTCAATGGATGACTTGGCATTAAAAGCCCATATGAGCCCATCAACTTTTCGACAGCATTTTCGTGAAGTGACAGGCATGAGCCCCTTACAGTATTTAAAGAATTTACGCTTGCAGGATGCCCGCCAATGGATGCTGAACGAAGACATGGATGCCAGTAGTGCAGCAATGCGAGTCGGTTATGAAAGTGCGTCGCAATTTAATCGCGAATACACTCGCTTGTTTGGTGCTCCGCCACTCAGAGACATTAAGCGGGTGCGTGGGCTTCCTAATTGAGTACTTATATATGTTGATTAGAAAATGGTTGTACTTAAGCCTTTTGTTAGTTTTTTTGTGGTCTTGGTCCAGCCATTCGTAGTGACGTGGGTCGAAAGCTATAGGCTCGCACGACAGAACGACCATTTCACTTATGTTGTTTCTCCAGACAGATCATCTAAGTAAATAGCGATTGTGTTTTTTCACGCTCGGGAAATATAGCATTACTGGCCTGGCATCTAGCACAAAACTCAATGCCTGTCTCTACCGCCTAGAGTCCAGTGATTATAAATTGGGCATGCATGGCGTGGATCCATGCCATGCGAGATGCAAAAAATTATGATGAGGTTATACTCCGCAGAGGATAGCTCTTCCTGGGATGGATAGTATCTATCTGGGATCTTCAATCTGGTTATATAGCCCCGCGCCGCCGATCTGGCAGTTTGTTGAAAAGAATCGTTTTGATGGTAAACATGTTGTGCTCTTCAACACGTTCAATAGTAAATTCAAACAAGAATATATTAATACATTCCATCAAAAAGTGATGGAACGAGGCGCTGTCTCCTTTGAACATCAATTTGTCAACAGAGGTTGAAGACTCCGAAACTCTCATCTGAAGAAATGTTGCGTTTGTATGATTTTGAATGGATTAAATAACAAATTAACTTATAAAACGATAAGCACACAGTTTTGCGCAGAATTGTCCAAAAATGAGCATCGTGAGTTTTCTGGCGGACATTAGGAAATGTATGGAAAGCCGGTGACGTGACCTAGCGGCTTAAAATTTCGCTAGCACGGAAAGGGGCAATTTCGTGTCAGCCAAATCTTGCTGGCAAGATTAAAATTTTTAGGCTTAAAAGGGATAGCATTACTGCTACCCCGAATATTACATTCCAGCTTAGGTTTAACCAGAAAAGTAAAACGCAGCCGAATGGGAAATATAATTCACTATTTATAGTCGGTAAGCAGAAACAACACCTTTCATTTCATCTGATATTCGGGCTAGATCACAAGCAAAAGACGCCGTTTCATTGGCCGCTTGTGTGTTTTCATCCACCATTGAGGCTACATTTTCTACCTGTTGAGCGATAGAGTCCGTAGCGGCACCTTGCTCTCTGATTGCATGGGATATATCGGCTACCAGTGATACGCTTTCTGTTGCTACTCGGCAGATCTCTTCCATCGTGTCATTCGCCTGGCCCGCACCACTGACACCTTGCTCTACTTTTAAAGTGGCTTCTTGCATTCGCTTAACAGCTGAACTGGATACATTTTGAATTGCTTTAATGATCTCGCTGATTTCTTTAGTAGAAGTAGCTGTTCGAGCTGCAAGACTACGGACTTCATCCGCGACCACAGCAAAACCGCGACCTTGTTCACCTGCGCGTGCCGCTTCGATGGCAGCATTCAATGCTAGTAAGTTAGTTTGCTCTGCCACCGCTCTGATGATATTAATCACCGACTCAATTTCACGGCCTTTATCTTCCAGCTGTTTAATGTCTTGAGCCGCATTATCGACAGCAATAGCAATAGCATGGATGTTATCAACGGTATGGGCGATAACTTCTTGGCCCTCTTCAGCTTTACGACCCACTTCATTGGATTGTTCACTTGTTGTTTTGGCTTGATCAGCAACATGATTAATGCTGACAGTCATTTCTTCAACCGAGGCAGCCATATGCGATGTTGATGCATTTTGTGAGCTGGAACCTTCAGATACACGATGTGCTGATCGTTGTAATTGAGCTGCGTTACCTGCAACTTTTTCAACACTGCCTAATATTTCGCGTAAATTACTTTGCATCCGGCTAATTAGTTGATTGAACGTCTTCAACATCTGACTTATTTCATCGTTTCCACGAATATCAGCTCGAAGTGTAAAATCTAAAGAATGTTCAATCCTTGAAATGGTTGTTTGAGCTATTTCTAACCCGTTGTGAAGTTGGCGATAAATAAACCAGCCTATCAATGCTAAAAATCCAGTGATAGCTATGGATGAAACCATCAAGATCCATTTTGATTTTTGATAGTTTTCATGATCTTTAGCATTAATGTTCCGTGCTAATGTTTCATTATATTTAACACCTTCATCTATAGAGAATGATGCTTGATTGGCGATAGTAGATAAACGTTCTATGTTAAGGATGGCATCTTCAGTTTTATTTTCTTTTGAAAGAGAAAGAGTAGTTTCAGACTCTTTAGTGTATTTAGCCACATCCGATTTAACTTGCTGATAATTTGCTCTATCCGTTTCATCTGAAATGAATTTTTCATATTGAGATAACAAATCCTGTGCGTTATTCATATCTTTTCGAAAACGTTCTTCGAGTTTTGTTTTCTTATCTGAAGATGTGGCCATGACATGCGCACGCATTGCAATTCTTGAATCCAGAAACATTTTATCTACATGATT
>CAIZDF010000541.1 GCA_903931645.1 uncultured Tolumonas sp. | reverse complement strand
TCCCAGTAGTAGAAGTCGATCATGTGGACGTCATGACGTTGGTAGAAACGCTTACCAGCCCACATGTTTGCACCCGGTAAGGCCGCGATCAGGTTTTTACCTTGTGCATTCATTTCACGGAATGCTGGGGTCGTTGATTCCCAGTCATTTTGCTGTGACACGGAATAGGCGACATTGGTGTCGATAGAAAATACCTGATCGTTTTCTTTATACAGATCCTGACCCAGTTTCATCTCAGCATACGTTTCACATTCGTTACCGAGACGGTATTTGCTGCCAGCGCCGGCCAGTTTATGGCACTGCTGTTCACCACCGTCATTGGTCCAGCCGATACCGGAACGGGCATAACCGTGGAAATCGACAGCCATCGCTGACGCTGAGCTCAATACTGCGCCGATGGCCAGCGCCAGCGGTAGTTTTTGCAGATGATGCATCATTGTAGTTTTTCTCCTTGCACTTGGCGTTGAGATTGACCCGGGGGATCGTGAGGGTTCCGGGTCAGGTAAGGGCTAGACGCCCAATTCTTTATGCAGACGACGGCAAGCAGTGCCATCCTCCCGGAACAGATGACAGCGATGGACGGGCAGGCCAATTTCAATCATGGAACCTTCCTCGACCAGGGCGACATCGTTGTGGCGATAGACCAGATTTTGCTGAATAGTGGGCATTTGCACGTGGATCTGGGTTTCATTGCCCAGCTGTTCGACCACGCTGATTTCACCGCGCAGGCGGTATTCGGCTTCGTCACCGGGCAGTAGATGTTCCGGGCGAATACCGAGTGACAGCATGCTGCCGACCTGTAGATCGCGGCCATCTACCTGCAGCCATAACAGCTGTTCATCCGGCAGTTCGACCTGCACGCGTTCGGCTTCGGTGGCATGCACTCGTACTGGCAGGAAGTTCATTTTTGGTGAGCCGATAAAGCCGGCGACAAAACGGTTGGCTGGGTAGTGGTATAGCTCAAGTGGTTTACCGACCTGTGCAATGCGGCCGCCTTCCAGCACCACGATCTTGTCGGCCAGTGTCATCGCTTCGACCTGATCGTGAGTGACGTAAATCATGGTGCTGCGCAGCCGTTTATGCAGACGGGCAATTTCGATGCGCATCTGTACGCGTAGGCCGGCATCGAGGTTCGACAGTGGTTCATCGAGCAGGAATACTTGCGGTTCGGCCACCAGCGTGCGGCCAATAGCGACGCGCTGACGCTGACCGCCGGATAAGGCTTTCGGTTTGCGATCGAGCAGATGTGCCAGTTGCAGCACTTCCGAGGCATGATTGACGCGTTGCTGGATCTGCGGTTTATCGGCGCCGGCCAGTTTCAGGCCAAACGACATGTTGTCGGCCACCGAAAGATGCGGATAGAGCGCATACGATTGAAACACCATGCCGACACCGCGTTCTGCAGGAGGCACATCGTTCATGCGTTTCTCGCCGATCAGCAAATCACCGGCAGTAATGTCTTCTAAGCCTGCAATCATGCGCAGCAGCGTCGATTTACCGCAGCCGGACGGACCGACAAAGACCACAAATTCGCCGTTATGGATCTCCAGATTGATGTCTTTGGAAATCGCCACATCCCCGTAGGTTTTGCTTACGTTATGTAGTGTCACGCCCGCCATGAATTACTCCTTACCACCGAATGTCCCGGATTTTTGTGTTGCTACCGGATTACTGACTGGTGCTCATAGTGCGCGGGGTTAGCGAGGCGTAAATCATCCAAAAAAAAGTTTTTCGAGGGGGATGAGGCGGGTGGAGGAGGTTAGTCGGCGGATTGGTGGAGTGGCGGGTTAAACCTTGAATTAGCAGAAAATGTGTGAGGTTTACCGCAAACTGAGCAGGTGATTTTGTTGCGCCAGTGCACAAAACCTATGGTTGTGCTGACTGGCTCACACAAATCAGGGGGAGGGGCGTAGAAGGGAGGAGGATGCCAGTATCGCTACGCCACTGCAGACTGTGTACCGTTGCCGGAAAAGAAGGTCGATGCAGTTTCTGTGTTGTCTCAGTTATCCCCCTTTTCTCCGGACTATCTAACAGCTTCGTTATGCCATTCAAGAAGGATGTGACAATGAAAAAGATAAAAAATCTGGCGCTGACCGCATTAGCAGCTCTCGTAATTTCTGCACCGGCGATGGCCAAATTGCAGGAAGGGAAACTGGTTATCTGGATCAATGGTGATAAAGGTTATAACGGTCTGGCGGAAGTCGGCAAAAAATTTGAAAAAGACACCGGTGTACAGGTGCTGGTGGAACATCCAGATAAAATGGAAGAGAAATATCCGCAAGTGGCTGCCACTGGTGATGGCCCGGATATCGTGTTCTGGGCTCATGACCGTTTCGGTGGTTACGCGCAATCCGGTTTGCTGACCGAAGTGCATCCATCCAAAGCTCTGAAAGACAAAATGTTCCCATTCACTTGGGATGCGGTACGCTTTAACGGCAAGCTGATCGGTTATCCGGTGGCAGTTGAAGCGTTATCGCTGATTTATAACAAAGACTTGATCAAAACTCCGCCGAAGAGCTGGGAAGAAATTCCGGCTTTAGATAAAGAGTTACGCGCCAAAGGTAAGAGTGCCATCATGTGGAACCTGCAAGAGCCATACTTCTCTTGGCCATTGCTGGCAGCAGCGGGTGGTTATGCCTTTAAAGCCACACCAGAAGGGTATGATGCGAAAAATGTCGGCGTGAACAATGCCGGTGCGCAATCCAGCCTGCAATTCATTGTCGATTTAATCAAAAACAAACACATCTCAGCAGATGTGGATTACTCGATTGCCGATGCCGCCTTCAATAAAGGTGAAACCGCGATGACCATTAATGGTCCGTGGGCATGGAGCAACTCCGATAAGAGCGGTATCCATTATGGTGTTGCACAGTTGCCAACCTTCAAAGGCAAAATGTCGAAAGCCTTTGTCGGTGTGTTGACCGCCGGTATTAACTCAGCCAGCCCGAATAAAGATCTGGCGGCGGAGTTTCTGGAAAACTACCTGCTGACGGATGAAGGTCTGGCCTCGGTTAACAAAGACAAACCGTTGGGCGCGGTTTCACTGATGTCTTATCAGAAGAAACTGGAAGCTGACCCTCGTATCGCCGCGACCATGGCGAATGCGCGTGAAGGTGAAATCATGCCAAACATCCCGCAGATGACGGCGTTCTGGTATGCCGAGAAAAACGCCATTATCAATGCGACCACAGGTCGCCAGCCGGTGAAAGCCGCACTGGACGAAGTTGCAAAACAAATGACGAAGTAATACCCCGCTCGTCGTAGTCAGAATAAGAGGGCGGGTTGCCGCCCTCAGTTGTAATCAGACGGAGTGCCTCATGCAGTTATCGGTTGCCCATACCACTCCGCCGCGCCAGCCACAGAATCAGAAGTGGTGGCGCAGCGCGATCTTTTCCCGTTCGTTACTTGGCCTGGTGGCCGTGCTGAACGGTTACTTAATTGTGCAGATGTACGCGCAGCGCGAATATCTGTTTGCCATGCTGACGCTGTTGCTGGTTGGCACAGGGTTATATCTGTTTGCCAGCAAAAAAGCCTATTCGTGGCGCTATGTCTACCCGGGGCTGGTGGGCATGGGGCTGTTTGTGTTGTTTCCGTTGTTTTGCACCACCGGCATTGCGTTTACCAATTACAGTGCCGTGCATCAGCTGAGCTTTGAGCGTGCACAATCCGTGCTGCTGCAACGCCAGTTTCAAAGTGGTAACACCTTGAGTTTTACTTTGCTGGGTAGTGACGGGCATTGGCAGTTACAGCTGCAAGACCCAGACAGCAATCAGATCCTGTTATCCGCACCATTTGTGCTGGATAACCAGCCACAGCGGCTGAAAATGGAAACGCAAACCACACTGGCCGAGGCGGAAAAAGCGCCACTGCGGGTGATCACCAAAAACCGTCAGGCACTGGGTCAGCTGACCGCGGTTATGCCGGATGGCAGCGAATTGGTGATGAGTTCATTACGTCAGTTCTCAGCCACGCGCCCGTTATATACCTTACAAAGTGATGGTCGTGGTTTACTGAATAATCAGACCAGCCAGTTGTATCAACCGAACGACAAAACCGGCTTTTATCAGGCGGTGGATGCCAAAGGTGCGTGGGTGCCGGGGTCGGCGATGAGCCCGGGTTACACCGTGAACATTGGCTGGGATAACTTCCTGCGCGTGTTGCAAGACAAAGGTATTCAGCAGCCGTTTATCAAGATCTTCATCTGGACGGTGCTGTTTTCTGGCTTAACCGTGCTGTGTACGCTGGCGATTGGCATGGTGTTGGCTTGTCTGGTGCAGTGGCAGCCACTGCAGGGCAAAGCCACCTATCGTTTGCTGTTGATTCTACCGTATGCGGTGCCGGGGTTTATCTCGATCCTGATTTTTAAAGGGTTGTTTAACCAAAGTTTTGGTGAGATCAATCTGGTGCTGGAACAGCTGCTCGGCATCAAACCAACCTGGTTTACCGACCCGCTGCTGGCGAAAGCGATGATCCTGATCGTGAACGTTTGGCTGGGTTATCCGTACATGATGATCCTGTGTATGGGGCTGTTGAAGGCGATCCCGGAAGATTTGTACGAAGCGTCGGCGCTGGATGGTGCGACACCATTGCAGAACTTCTTCCGTATCACGTTGCCGCTATTGATCAAACCGCTGACCCCGTTGCTGATTGCTTGTTTTGCCTTCAACTTCAATAATTTCGTGTTGATCCAGTTGCTGACGAACGGTGGCCCGAACATGCTCGGCACCAGTACACCAGCCGGTAATACCGATCTGTTGGTCAGTTATACCTACCGTATTGCCTTCGAAGGCGGCGGTGGACAAGACTTCGGTCTGGCGGCGGCGATTGCGACGTTGATTTTCCTGCTGGTGGGTGGATTGGCAATTCTGAACCTGAAGGCCAGCAAACTGAGTCTGGAACAATAAGGAGCGGCTGTTATGGCTATCGTACAAACTAAAGCATTGCGTTATCGCCTGTGGGCCGCTCATCTTAGTCTGTGGGTGTTTATTGCGCTGATCATGTTCCCGTTACTGATGGTGGTGGCCATTTCACTGCGCAGCGGGAACTTCGCCACCGGTGAGCTGATCCCATCACATCCGTCATTGGAACACTGGAAACTGGCACTGGGTTTCAGCATCACCAATCCAGACGGCACAGTAACGCCACCGCCGTTCCCAGTGCTGTTGTGGCTGTGGAACTCGGTGAAAGTCGCCACCATTACGGCGACCGGTATTGTGGCGTTATCGACCACCTGTGCGTATGCGTTTGCCCGCATGAAATTCCGCGGCAAGAGTTCACTGCTGAAAGGGATGCTGATTTTCCAGATGTTCCCGGCAGTGCTGTCACTGGTGGCGTTGTATGCGTTGTTTGACCGGATCGGGCAATACATTCCGTTTCTGGGGCTGAATACGCATGGCGGGTTGGTGTTTGCTTATCTGGGCGGCATTGCGCTGCATGTCTGGACCATCAAAGGTTATTTCGAAACCATCGACGGCTCGCTGGAAGAAGCAGCGGCGCTGGATGGTGCCACCCCGTGGCAGGCCTTCCGTCTGGTGTTATTGCCGCTGTCGGTGCCAATTTTGGCGGTGGTGTTTATTTTGTCGTTCATCGGTGCGGTGACAGAAGTACCGATCGCGTCATTATTGTTGCGTGATGTCGGCAGCTACACGCTGGCGGTTGGCATGCAGCAATATCTGTATCCACAAAACTATCTGTGGGGGGATTTCGCCGCGGCCGCCGTGCTGTCAGCGATTCCAATCACAGTAGTGTTCCTGCTGGCGCAACGTTGGCTGGTGGGCGGTTTAACCGCTGGTGGTGTTAAAGGGTAGTTTTTTCATTCGGTTTTTTTATCGTCCCTTGTTTTGACGGAGTTTATTCCCGGATGCCAGTCGCCAGACTGGCATTTTTTTATGCTACGCTTTTCTTAAGTTAGGGTCTTTTCCCTATTCCATTTGTTGCAGGAATAGTATGACTATGCGCTATACCAATCATGACGGTCGTCAACGCGCTTTTCCCATCCGCCATATCCTGCGCCGCCAAACCGGCTGGCATGCGGAACGGCAACCGCGTTCGCCGCGTACCGGTGTGCCGGTGCCGGTGGTGCATAACGACGGCTCTATTTTGCAATCGGGGCAAGATCTGTTGACCTGGATTGGCCACTCCTCATTTCTGCTGCAACTGGCTGGCTGTAATATGCTGATCGACCCGGTGATGTCGGCGTCACTGGGTGGCGTGGTGCCGCGCAATGTTGCCCCGGGCTTAAGCTGGTCGGCGTTACCGAAGAACATTGATGTGGTGATGATCACGCATAATCATCGTGACCATATGGACGTGCCAACTCTGAAACGACTGGGTTCGACGCCGTTATATCTGGTGCCGCACGGCATGAAACAGTGGTTTCTGCGGAATGGTTTTCCGCATGTGCAGGAATTGGAATGGTGGCAACAAACCGACGTGTTCGGCATCAAAGTGACTTTTGTGCCTGCTGAACACTGGAGCCGTCGAGGCTTGCTGGATATGAACACTAGCTGGTGGGGTGGTTTTGTCATAGAACATGACGGCTTTCGCGCTTATCACGCTGGTGATACCGCCTGGTTTGAGGGTTTTACTGAGATTGGCCGGCGTTGTGGCCCGATTGATGTGGCGATGTTACCGATCGGTGCGTATGCGCCGCGCTGGTTTATGCGCCATCAACACATGGACCCTGACGATGCCATGAAGGCATTTGCCGCCTTAGGGGCCGAGTTGTTTGTTGCCATGCACTGGGGCACGTTCAAACTCACCGATGAACCATTGCAAGAGCCGCCATTACGGCTGCGTGATTTATGGCATAAAGCCCATTTGCCAGCCACGCGGTTGGCGATCCCGGCGATCGGACAATCGCTGCAATTAGTACGCGGTGCAGCGCTTGAGTTAGCGAACTCAGCAGGATAAAAAAGGGACTGCAAGCAGTCCCAAAAAATCCGATCAGTAGGATATCCCCTTCCCACTTGAAGCTGCAGTGGCGTTGGCTGCGTTCATTCGCCCCAATCACATAGTTTATCTATGCTCATGGGGTCTCATTCACTTGCCGCCTACCTGCAACTCCAAGTTGTTTGGGGATAACTGTCGGCGGCGCCGATCAATCTCGGTCAGCAGCGAGGTTACCTCGGGGTTGTGGAACATCGCGTGCAGCGAGCAGCTCAACTTGCGGCGCCAGTTGGGGTAAATCTCATGCGTGGTGCCGGGTACATTGACCGGCGCCTGCATGTTCAGCCAGTCCTCCGGTTGCAGGCCCAGTAACGCACTGTTAGTCATGGCGACATGGTAGTGAATGCCCCGGTTTAAGATGGGGTTCATCACCATGCCGTGTGCCTGCCGGCCATATTCTTCCGGCAGACTGTGTAAGCTATGCAGACTGTCGAGCATGCGCTGTTTGGCATGTTCGCGATCGGCATATAAACTCGTCAGCACCTCGGCATCCGGATATAACCCGAGCTGTTGCCCCAGCGTCAAATCATCGGCTTGCCAATAACCATACAGGGTCGGCATGTCGTGTGTGGATAGGGTGGTCATCGCCTGTGCTGGATAGTCGCGCGGAGAATAAAAACCGCTGTCCGGCGCCCGCTCAAAATAAAATACTTTGTAGGAATAGACGCCGTTATCGCGCAGCTTGGCGACGATTTCGTCCGGCACCGTGCCCAAATCTTCGCCGATCACCATGCATTGTTGACGCTGACTTTCCAGCGACAAAATCGCCAGCAGATCATCGACCGGATAACTGACAAACGCGCCATCTACTGCGGTGTCACCTTGCGGCACCCACCACAAACGCAACAGCCCCATGACATGGTCGATGCGCAATGCGCCGCAATGCGTCATGTTGGCGCGGATCAGATCGATAAACGGCTGATAACCGCGTGCGATCATCACTTGCGGGCTCATCGGTGGCAGCCCCCAGTTTTGACCCAACGGGCCTAAAATATCCGGTGGTGCACCAACCGCGGCTTTCAGGCAATACAGTTCACGATCGCACCAAGTCTCGGTGCCGCCTTCGGTCACGCCTACCGCCAGATCGCGGTATAAGCCAATTAACATGCCGTGTTCACGTGCGGTCTGCTGGCACTCCTGCAGTTGCCCTTGCGCCAGCCATTGCAGCCAGGCGTAAAAACGAATTTCCTCCGCCTGTTCTTTCCGGAACTGTTCCATCGCCGGGTTTTGCCATTGCTGATATTCCACCGGCCACGCCGGCCAGCCCCAGGCATTGGCATCTTGCTGTTTCAGGTGCACATGCAATGCATCATAGGTGGCTTGTTGTTGCAGGCTTTCGCCTTGTTGTTTGCGGAACTGTTCAAACTCGGTGACGCGTGGTGTGTCGTCCGGCAGCGTGGCAAAATAGTGATAGGCCAGCTTTAACCCGGTCAGTTTCAGCGCGGTCACTTGCGCATAATCGACCTGATCGTTATCACGCAGTGCTTGCAGCTGTTGCTGGATCTGCGGTGTTTGCCACCACAATTGTGCGGCAGAGCTGAGCTGGAAATCCGGCAGTTTGTGCACGGCAATATAGATAATATTCAGCCAGCGACGCGACGAAGGGCTGTACGGGCTGGCACTGTCGGGGCTTGCTGGATACAGCGCATGCAGCGGGTTCAGACCGATAAAATCGGCACCATAAGTGGCCAGTTCGGTCAGCATCTGTTTCAGATCGGCAAAATCACCAATGCCCCAGTTTTCATCGGAACGCAGGGTGTATAACTGCACACACGCACCCCAGATTTTTTTACCCTGTCGGATCTCGTCCGACTCATAACAACGTCGTGGTGCCATGATGACCCGACTTTCGGCAATCACTTTGCGGCCCTGCAACAGACAGAGTGTGTGATAGCCGAGTGGTAACTCTTCCGGCAAAGTCAGAAAACCATGGGTGACTGTGCCGCGCAGCGGTTTGCCTTGTTCGGGTTGTAACCGCCAGTGGCAGGTATCCGGTACCGCCTTTTGTAATAAAATGCGCGGTAATTCGCCTTGCCGAAACACACACACCGGCGGTAAGAATGACTCCCTGGTAGTGGGGCTGGTTTGTAAGGCATCCAGAATTTTTTGTCGGGCACTGGCCGCGATCTGCACGGGCTGACCGGAAGCACTGATGTAACTGCTGGCAATACCGGCCGCATTAGCGGCCGTTTCAATAGTCGAAATATCCATAACTGCCCTTACGCCTGTGGCTGCCAGATTTGTTGTTGATAATCACGGATAGAACGGTCGGCGCTGAACATGCCGGTACGGGCCGTATTCAGAATACAACGACGCAGCCACTCTTCCGGTTGCTGATACAGCGCATCAATCTGTTGCTGGGCATACCAGTAGGCATCGAAATCGGCCAGTACCAGATATGGATCACCGCCTTCCAGCAGGCTGTGCCACAACGGTTGCAGCGCTTGTGGTTCATCTGGGGTGTAATAGCCGCTCATCAGCTCATCCAAGGCCGCTTTCAAACGCGGATCTTGTCGATAATAATCATGCGGGTTATAGCCTGCCGCGAGCAACGCTTTGACCTGCTCGACCGT
>CAIZDF010000540.1 GCA_903931645.1 uncultured Tolumonas sp. | reverse complement strand
GTTGTCCATTCCAGCAAATGACGATGAGAGATAAATAACCGAAACAGCGTTCTCGCAATAGCATCAACCATTCGCCATGCTTGATCAGAGAGAAAAATAATCACGAACAGTGTCTGTTTGGTCGCGAGATATAAGTCAGAGGCCAACACACCGATGTGATTGCGGAAATTTATGCCTTTTCGGTGCGGTAAAATCGAAAACAAACTCGGTAAGAATAGTGGTATCGCAATCGCTGCCAAAATCAGCAACAATCCATCCATTCTATTGGGAAGCGGCAGCTGCCAACTCAGCCCGAAAAGGATCAATAGACTCGGCGCCAACAGCGAACGTCTCAGATTGTCCAGCATCTTCCAGTGACCAATCCAAGGTAGTTTTTTGTTTCCCTTTCCAGCACTGAAAATCCACGGCAACAGCTGCCAGTCACCGCGAGTCCAACGATGTTGGCGTTTAGCGGCCACGTCATAACGGGCCGGAAATTCTTCAACAACCTCAATGTCTGATGCCAAACCGGCTCGGGCAAAAATGCCTTCAAATAGGTCATGACTCAGCAAGATATTTTCCGAAACCCGCTCATGTAATGCGGCTTCAAAAGCATCAATATCGTAGATACCTTTACCGGTATAGGAGCCTTCACAAAAAAGATCCTGATACACATCAGAGATCGCGGCAGCGTAAGGGTCCATGCCGCTTGGCCCGGAATACGTGCGTTGGTAAAACGAACCTTCTTTACCAATTGGTAATGAGGGGGTGACGCGCGGTTGAAGAATGGCATAACCACCGATGACGCGTTGTTCATCATCGCTAAAGCGTGGTTTGTTCAACGGATGTGCCATTTTACCCACCAATCGCACCGCGGCATCTCGTGGCAAACGAGTATCGGCATCGAGGGTGATCACATAGCGCACATTCGGAGGTACCACTGGCGCATAACCATCGATGGTTATGAATGTAGTGTTGGTTGCGCCGCGTAATAACCGGTTGAACTCATGCAGTTTTCCTCTTTTTCGCTCCCATCCCATCCACTTATTTTCACTCTCGTTAAATAACCGGCGGCGGTGTAGCAATAAAAATCGATCGCCTTCTGAACCCGAGACATAACGCTGGTTGAGTTCGGCTATCGCTTTCGTGGCTACGGTCAGTAAATGATCATCACCGTCGATGATCTCCTGATCAGCGTCGAGGCCGTCGGATAACAGCGCGAAAAACAGATCGCCACCTGTGCTGGAAAGATGATGCACTTCCAACCGTTCAATTTGCTCCAGCAGATCCGCTTCGCTGGTTAATAAGGTCGGAACCGCCACTATGGTTCTCAGTGATTCAGGAACACCGGTTTTCAGCTCAAGCGCAGGTAACACAGTGGCACCAAAACATATCGAAATGGCACGATTTACTAATGCGGTCGCAACTTCGCTGGCGGGAATAAATCCAAACAGCATGAATAGCACAAACAACCCAACGCCTTGGCCGGGCAATGAAAGTGACCACAGCCCCAGCATCAACAATATGGAAGTAAGACAGAGAATTGTGCCGACATAACCACCGATGCCTAACCGAATGTTGATGCGACTGAGCCGTTGTTTGAACGGTGGGTGATAGCCGATGATACGTTCAAGAATAAATCGGCCTTCGGCGATCAGATGATAACCCGGGTCGCCAGTACGCTCTGCTTCTGTCGATCTGTCTTCAGTGGTAGCAGCATGATGCGCCGCACTCAGCACATATTCGGTGATTTCAAGTTCGGAATAGAGTGAGCCCTGAGCCAGTTGTTCGATGGCACTGCGGTAGAGATTGCGGGTGGAAAAATCCATACTCGCAAACGCGCTGTTTGTTCTTAACTGTTCATCGACCAAGCTGACACTTTCGAATAACTCAGCCCAATCAATATTCGAAATTAACCGCATACTGTTGATGATATTTCGCACGGTGACACTCGAAGCGCCTTGTCGTTGATGCGTATGCTCAACCACTTCTTCAATTGACGAACCTTGCGAGGTTAACCGTTCTTCTAACCAGCCAAGTGCGGGGGTGGTGCGGGGGTCTTGATCTCGTAATCGTTTGGCGAGTTGTGCCGCAAAAAGCTCCGATAACGGCGCTGTCGAGCGGGTTGAAATATCGTTTTCAAGTGCCGAGCGGGCGCCTCCAGCACTAAAAAGCCGGTTGGCTAATGCTTCGGCATCGGCACGGGCTTTACGGCCTTTCGTGATCTGGTCTGCCAGACGGCGTAAATTTTCAATCAGAACGATACGCAGTGTAATAGCTACTGCCCACAACTCACCAATGGTGAGTGGTTGAACGCGCTGATAAGCGACGAGAAAACGGCGTAATGTTTCCGGATCAAAATGGCTGTCGGTGTGAGCCACGAAAGCCCAAGCAATGCCTAATACTCGAGGATATCCGGCAAAGGGCCCTTCGGCTAATTTGGGTAACTGGCGGTAATAGCCAGTAGGTAAGTCATCCCTGATCTCGCGGATCTGTTCTTCCACCAGATGGTAATTATCTAACAGCCATTCTGCGGCAGGAACCACGCCGCGATCGTTTTCCTGCTCTTCGGCACTGGCGCGGTAAGCCGCAAGTAATACCACGGCATTGTCATTGAGCCGGGAGAGTAATGGTGTAACGGTTGGTGGTTTCGCGGTAATGGGTTGTGCTACTGCCAGGCTTTCGGCATGTAACTCAAGTCGTTCAATACCAAACAATTCTTTCCGAACGGGAACAGAATCATTCCAGAGCGGAGACGGTGTTCGATGAGTGAAAGAAATACAACGAAATAGAGAATGCATGAGTACCTTTCTGCCAAAGAACTGAATAAATACTATGGCAGTAAGCACCGACTAGGTCGGTGCGTTATCACACTTAGATGGTCAGTAAAGGGTGTAGAAAGTAGGCTGATTAAGGTAGCCAAACGCCATCATCGACCTTGTTGCCGGTGAACGTGGTATTAGTGGCTCTTTTGATATAGAACT
>CAIZDF010000539.1 GCA_903931645.1 uncultured Tolumonas sp. | reverse complement strand
CTATCGAGTAAAGCAGTCAGTTTGGGGTCATCATCAACAACTAACACTTTGTTTTGCATGTTTTTACTTTCCAGTTATGGGTAAAAAGCATGTAATCATTAACTAAAAAATGACACAGACTATTCACAATATAATGGGTACGCAACATACTCTGTTTACATTGCTACATCATACTCTCTATAACGAAAGGATACATATCCTTCGTAATAAAAGTTAACACAGATTAATTACTAAATAATATATAGCATATTTATGTGCTAAGGAGATTTACATGAAAACCACATTAGCCTCAATTATTGCTGCCTCTGTTTTTGCTCTATTTGTTCAGGCATCTTATGCTGATGTAGAAACATATCATGCACATGGTGTTGTTGAGAGTGTTGATACCACAAATAAAACCCTGACCTTGAAACAAGATGCCGTTACTGAACTGGGTTGGCCAGTGCGCACCATGAATTATAGTATTGATGGTAATAACATTATGACCAATGTAAAAACCGGTGAAAATATTGATGTAACTTTTACCGATGACTCTCCATACCATCCAGTCATTCATTCCATCAATTAATAATTTTCTAAACCATCAAATAACATGGTTAGCCCCGATTGATACAAATTCAATCGGGGTTTATTTATATTGAATCAATTGTAGTTATTTTTCTGCCAAGCCCCGCCGAGTGCTTTAAATAAACTGACTCGATTGTTCAATAATGCAAGACGTGTTGTCACTAACCCTTGTTTGGCTGTAAATAATGAACGTTGAGCGTCTAACAGCGTGAGATAACTATCGATACCTTTTTCATATCTATTTTGTGCTTGTTGGTAATAGGTTTTTGTCGCATCAACCAGCGCTTGCTGAGCCTGTAGTTGATCTTTGTAGCCATCTTGCGCGACTAACCCATCTGAAACTTCTTGGAATGCAGTCTGAATAGCTTTTTCATATGTCGCGATTTCAATTTTTGTTTGGATTTTCGCGACATCAAGCTGTGCCTCACGGCTGCCCCAATCAAAAATTGGTAAATCGATACTCGGTTCAAATAACCAACTACCAGAGCCTGCATCAAATAGTTTGTTGAGTGATGAGCTCATGCTACCGGCATTAGCTGTCAGACTGATTGATGGGAAAAACGCGGCGCGTGCAGCACCAATGTTTGCGTTCGCCGCTTTCAGCGCATGTTCGGCAGACAGTATGTCTGGGCGACGTATCAATAATGTTGACGGAATATCTGCACCTAGTGGGGCCAATAAAGTCAGATCTTGTGTCGGTAATCCGGAAGATAATTTTGTTGGGATGTTTGTACCAAGTAGCAATTGCAGTGCGTTTTTATCCAGTGCAATTTGACGGTGATATTGTGCCAAACTGGTTTTAATACTTTCCAAGCTACTGCGTGATTGGCTTAAGTCTAGTGCAGAAGCAATGCCCGCCTGATAGCGCTGATTAGTAAGCTCATAACTTTGCGCGTAACTGTTGGTTGTCTGTTCAGATAAATTCAATAAATCCTGATCAGCCAACAGGGTCATATAAGCACTTGCTACGTTGGCAATCAGTGTTAGCTGGGTGCTTCGTTGCGTTTCTTCCTGCGCTAAATAAT
>CAIZDF010000538.1 GCA_903931645.1 uncultured Tolumonas sp. | reverse complement strand
GTTGATGAGAAAAGAGTTTGGCGACGATTATCTGATCATAAATGAGGCCATTTTTCTATCTGAAATAAAGAGTTAGCGCTAAAGATCCTGTCTATGAGGCAAAACTAAAGGTGCTGATTTCGACAAACTCACCTTGTTGCCACAATTATTGCGGGTATATCAGCAAGTTTTACAAAAACTGGCGACACAAAAAATTGAATGGGTACAAATCGACGAGCCCATTCTGGTGCTCGATCTACCCAAGGAATGGCAGCAAGCCTATTTATCGGCTTATGCGCAACTACAAAACCCCGAGTGCAAGTTGCTACTCACTACCTATTTTGGCGGCATAACGCATCAGCTGAACTGGTTACCAAAAATCACCGTAGATGGTATCCATCTCGATGCAGTCAGCAGCAGTCAGGAAGAGCTAGCAGCAACATTACAGGCGATTCCAACCCACTGGCAACTCTCATTGGGTGTGATCAATGGCCGCAATATCTGGCGTGCCGACCTCCATAGTATTTATGCACAACTGCGTGCAATAAAAAATCACACCCGAATTTCTGGTTGGGCACCTCTTGTTCATTACTGCACAGCCCGTTAGATCTGAATGCAGAAACTAAACTCGATGCGGAAGTAAAAAGCTGGTTTGCCTTTGCGCGCCAGAAATGCACTGAGTTACATCTGCTACAACGCACTCTACGCCAACCTGACGATCAGAAAATACTGACCCTGCAGGCTTACAGCGCCCCATTACAACAGCGCAAACTCTCAACCCGAGTACAAAACCAAGCGGTGCAATCTGCCGTTGCCGCGATTAAACCGTCTGATGCAGAAAGATCCTCTGCCTATCTACAACGCGCAGCATTACAGCAAGATCGTTTTCAACTGCCGGCTTGGCCAACCACCACCATTGGTTCCTTTCCGCAAACCAGTGAAATTCGCTCATTACGCCGCAGTTATAAGCAAGGCACTATCGATCTGGCGACTTATGAACAAGGGCTACAGCAAGAGATCGCTTATGCGGTCGCGGAACAGGAACAGATCGGGCTGGATGTACTGGTGCATGGTGAACCTGAACGCAATGACATGGTGGAGTATTTCGGCGAGCAATTAACTGGTTATGCATTTACTCAAAATGGCTGGGTACAAAGTTATGGCTCCCGTTGTGTGAAACCACCGGTGATCATTGGTGATATCGATCGACCAGAACCGATGACCGTGCGCTGGAGCCAATACGCCCAATCGCTGACCCCAAAACCGATGAAAGGCATGCTGACCGGCCCGCTGACTATGTTGTGCTGGTCATTCCCACGGGAAGATATCAGCCGGGAAACCATGGCGTTACAGCTGGCTTTAGCCTTACGCCACGAAGTACAGGATCTGGAACAAGCCGGTATTGGTATTATCCAAATCGATGAACCAGCATTGCGTGAAGGCCTGCCATTACGCCAGCGAGATCAAGCTGCTTATCTTGATTGGGCGGTACAGGCATTCAAACTCACCGCCGCAGGAGTGGACGATAGTACCCAGATCCACACGCATATGTGTTATTGCGAGTTTGGTGATGTGATGTCTTCTATCATTGCGCTGGATGCTGACGTGATCACGCTGGAAACCTCTCGCTCAGACATGGAGTTGTTAGATACCTTCCATCATCAAGCTTATCCGAATGGTATTGGTCCTGGGGTCTATGATATCCACTCACCCAATGTGCCGGACGTAAAATGGATGACGCAGTTGCTGCAAAAAGCACAGCAACATTTACCGGTAGAACGGCTGTGGGTCAACCCTGATTGTGGTCTGAAAACCCGTGCTTGGCCAGAAACACAAGCCGCGCTGACAAACATGGTTAACGCGGCCCGTTGTTTACGGGAGCAAGTAGCGCAATAAATCGCGACGTCCCGTCAACCGAGCATTGGTTGACGGGTTCACTCCGCTTCACCAGACATGCTACCCTGTGGCCCTCTATGGTTGTCATCAACCATCTTATTATTGGGGATCAATATGCTGTTCTGGAATGCCAATCCTATTTTGGTTCAACTCGGCCCAATTGCCGTCCATTGGTATGGCGCCTTATTTGCTGCCGGTTTCCTGCTCGGTTATCAACTCATGCAACGTATTTATCGCCAGGAAGGCCGACCCACCGAGCAACTGGACAAACTACTCACCTATATTTTTATTGGTACCGTGGTTGGTGCACGATTAGCGCATACGCTAATCTATGAACCAGAATATTATTTGGCTCACCCGCTCGATATTTTAAAAATCTGGGAAGGTGGTTTGGCTAGTCATGGCGGCGGGATCGGCGTTCTGCTCGCGATCTGGTTGTTCGTTCGCCAACATCCGGAAAATCGCTTCTTGTGGTTAGCAGATCGCTTAGCCATTCCGACCGCGCTTACCGGTTGCTTTATCCGTCTGGGCAATTTCATGAATTCGGAAATTATCGGTAACCCGACCGATGGTAGCTGGGGTGTGGTATTCGAGCGTATCGATAACTTGCCGCGCCATCCCGTGCAGCTGTATGAAGCAGCTTGTTATTTTGTCACCTTCGTACTTTTATTCCTGCTGTTTCGTGGCAATAAAAGCAAACAACCGGGTTTTTTGTTCGGTCTGTTTCTAGTGTTAATTTTCAGTGCCCGTTTTGCTCTAGAGTTCTTCAAAACCCCACAAGCCGCCTATGAAGCCGGTAATTTGATCACGGTGGGACAATGGCTGAGTGTGCCATTTGTAATCGTTGGGATTATTCTGGTTCTGTTATCTGGCAGGAAAAAAATCAGCTAATTTTGACCGTCTCGACAGTGCGTCTGTTGTTTACACAGAAGCACTGTCGGATGTGGCAGTTTCAAGCATTATCCCGCAAACAGACAATCAGGAACACCATCTCATCATGATGCTCAACCATGTCGCAACACGGATTTACCTTACTTGAACTAATGACAACCTTGGCCGTTGGCGCCATTTTATTACTGATTGGCGTACCTAGTTTACAGTATTTACTTGCGGATACGGCGGTACAAACAGAAGCCTTTTCATTGCATACCGCCTTACACCACGCCCGAAGTCAGGCTATCGATACTGGTGAATATG
>CAIZDF010000537.1 GCA_903931645.1 uncultured Tolumonas sp. | reverse complement strand
TTTATGCTTAATCTGTTAGGTGGTCTGATTGCGTACTGTCATAAAGAAGATAAGCCAGCTTTGAATATCAATGCTGGCGATCCGACATCAATAATGCCGATTTAAACCGATCTCAGGTTGAATACGTTTATTTTGCTTTTTAGCTCGGCCCATGGCGAAATCAGCACAACGCAGCACATCCTCAACAGAGGCATATTCTTTACCACCAATGATCACACTGATGGTTGTGGATACTTCCAGCGAGACACCATCGATGATCAGCGGTTGCAGCAATAAGCGTTGGATCTCATGGCCTAAGCGCACAGGCTGATAGCTATTCGAAATCTCGGGAATAAAGACAATAAATTCATCACCGGCAATACGTGCCAATGTCAGTGTTTCACACTGCATGCTGAGGCGCAGTGCGACAGTTTTAATCACACCATCGCCTACATCATGACCGAAGGTATCATTGATCGCACGGAAACGATCCAGATTGATATACAGCAACGCAAACCGGTCACCTTCCGGCAATTGTTCCAGTACCGGCTGCATTCGTTGCAGTAATGCGTAGCGGTTAAATAGTCCGGTCAGTGAGTCGTTAAAAACCAAACGTCGGATCTTATTTTCGTGCACACGACGTTCAGAAATATCATTCATACAAACCAGCAGGGCTTGTTGACCATGATGATCGATCGGGGTGATATCCAGTTCACAAGGTACTAACCAGCCCAGATGGCCAACAATATCCCATTCGAAACTATATTCACCTTCGTTAACTTGCTGATAGAAGAGATCACTACCCGATGCATGTTTGCCGGAAACATGCAGCAGATTATCCATATGACGACCGATCAGATCGCCCACGCTGTCATAGCCCAGCATGCTGGCTGCAGCCTGATTAGTGCTTAATACGCGTTTGTCATAGGCAATCAACATGGGTTGATTAGCATTTTCATAAATCGCGGAGAATTTATTCTCTATTTCTTCGAGCGCGTCGTTGGTTGCCATTTTGGTAGTCAGTAACTTGTTAACGACCTGACTGACCATTGAGATTTCATCTTTGCCATCATCGGTATGTAATAGTTCGGTAAAATCGTTCTGTGCCAAACGTTTCAGGCCATTTTCCAGCGTATGTAGTCGTTCTCCTAGACTGCGCCGTAGTTCGCGGAAGAAGAGCAAACTAATCAAGATCCCACACAACATGCAGGAAAATGCCAGTGCATATAGGGCGTTTTTCCCACTCTGGTAATAACTTCGGGGAGCGGTGATTTCAATGATTGCCGCGGGTTGCTGGTTAATGTCATCAAGGGTGCTGAATACAGTTATTTCTTCATCAGACACCTGGTGCATATAACGTTTTTTGTCCCGAAATAATCCATTATTGATCTCTTTCGGCAACACACTTGGGGCGATGTTGAGTAATTGGGTTCTATCCATTAACACTTTGGCATAACGTTCGGGAAAGAATAAATGAATGCGTTTTGCCCAGATCATCCAGCCACCCACCTCAGTGCTCATATTCCCAGCGGTGATCGGAGTTAGCGTTATCAGCATTGGGTCATTCCATAGAGAAATGATACCAGCGATTGGTTTTAATTCCGGTTGTGACGTGTGCAAAGCAATGTTTAATTGACGACCAATACACTGTTCAGAAATCAACTCGTTTAATATTTTCGGGTCTATATCAAGGCTTTTATCTTGAGCGGAGT
>CAIZDF010000536.1 GCA_903931645.1 uncultured Tolumonas sp. | reverse complement strand
TGACTCAATTTGCTAAGAATGGAGGCTCTGTGCTGATTGTCACAACGGATGCCGAAGAATTCATCCCCTATGCATCCCGGGTACAGGTGATGCGTCATGGTCGATTGACCGCCAATTTAACCGGCGATGATCTTACCCCAACCGCAGTTACGGCAGCTGTGCTTTTGCCAAATCCTACGGGAGATCAGATCGAATGAAACCTTATTTGCGTTTTATAACCTATGAAAGGGTTCGAATATGAGTACAGGGAACCAACGTTCCAGATTTCCTTGGGCAGCAAAACGAACCGGCTGGTGGCGTATTGAAAACCTGGGTCTTTATCTTGTTACATTGGTGATCTTTGTGCTCCTCAGTTTCGCTTCGCGTTACTTTCTCACCCCATCCAATCTCTTTGATGTGCTACGTCAATCGACATTTGTGTTGATTATAGCGCTCGGCTCAACGTTTGTAATCATGACGGGCGGCATTGATCTATCCGTTGGCGCTATTCTCGGCCTTTCAGCCGGTGTTACGAGCGTTATCCTACTTCAAACTGGCGGATCGACAATTCTGGCTGTGGCAGGTGGTCTGCTTGCCGGCCTTTTGTGCGGTCTGGTGAATGGTCTTTTGATTACACGGCTGCGGGTAACTGATTTCATTTCAACTTTAGCCACACTCAGTGTGTTTCGCGGCATTCTATATATGATGACAGAAGGTGTGCCGTTCGCAAAATTTGCCAACCCGACGTTTTCGTTTTTGGGTCGCGGAATGCTTGGGCCAATACCCTTTCCCGTGATCATAACAATAGCCGTATTTTTATTGCTCAGCCACCTTCTCAATCAAATGAAGTTTGGCCGGCACGTGCTGGCAACTGGTTCCAATCGTGAAGCTGCGCGTCTGTCAGGCGTGCAGACTGATCAGATTAAATTACGTGTTTATATGATTTCGGGGGTATGTTGCGCGTTAGCGGGCATCTTATTGGGATCACGTTTGTCTTCGGTTCCACCCGACTTGGGTCAGGGTTACGAATTGTCAGCCATTGCAGCCGTGGTGATTGGTGGCACAGCATTATCAGGTGGTCGGGGTTCGCTATCCGGCACCGTGTTGGGGGCGGTCATGATTGCCATGATCAGTAATGGCCTGATATTGTTGAACGTCAATCCTTTTTACCAGTTTGTGATCAACGGCGTTTTAATCGTAATCGCCGTTGCTTTGAACCGCTCACGTCAGGCGTGAATGGAAATCCCCGCTATTGGGAATCGGTTGGTTAAGCGATTTGCCTGTTGTGCAGCCTAAATTTCTGGAGTGTTCCAACGTGAAGGAGGTATGTCTAAAATAAATCATTACCCGTAATTCCCAAAAATCCGGTTCTATTTATTTACATTCCAAGGAGGAAGAAATGAAAAACTGGTTCATAATGCTGTGTGTTTTTGTCATTGCTGGTCTTTTACTATCAGCCTGTGCTTCACCGGCGCCGGCACCTACAACCGCACCTGCGGCAGCAGCAACTTCTGCACCGGCTGCAACTTCTGCACCGGTAACAATGAAAAAACTGGTGGTCGGAATTTCGCCACCTGCCGACTCGGAATTTTATCAGTTGATCAAAAAGGGTGTTACTGAGTGCTCTGATGGCAAGGTTGACATACTTTGGCAAACCCCAACCAGTCACCAAGCGGTTGAGGAGCAGCAGAAGATTATCGA
>CAIZDF010000535.1 GCA_903931645.1 uncultured Tolumonas sp. | reverse complement strand
AATATGCTTATCTGATTATGTGATTTAGAGATTAAGTTACCTTTTAGCGGGCAGGTTTGGCCAGTTGCGCCTTAATTTTTAGCTCTTTTGCCAGACAATCGGCGCATAAACAATCGCTGGCATCGAGTGATAATGACATGATATTCGGAAGGTCTTGACACCAGCAGCCGCCATTTTTTCCGCCAGTGCCACACTGAAATTGATTCGCGCAGACCGAGCACCACTTTTCTTCTGCCTGTAAAGGTCGGCTCAACAACCGCGCCCACACCGATTCTTTCTGCTCGTTACTGAAATCTAACCAGCCCGCCACTTCATCGATTGTGCGATGACAGCCCGTACAATACTGACGTGTGTCATCCAGCCGACAAACACCACGACAGGGGGAAGGTATTGTCATGCGAGCTCCTTGTTCATATCCATATGGCTCATCGTCCTTATGTTCTATACTCTTGATACTATGCAAAAAGTATAGCCAGAAAGCTGGCGCTCGGAGGTTGTAATGGATTTAAGTTTACCACTGCTTATTATTTTTATCGTACTGGTTCTCGTCACACTCAGCACCGTAATTAAAGTAGTGCCACAAGGTTATAACTGGACTGTGGAACGATTTGGACGCTATACCAGCACGCTGACACCCGGATTGAGTTTACTCATCCCCTTCATCGATCGTATTGGCCGCAAAATAAACATGATGGAACAGGTCATGGATATTCCGCCGCAGGAAATTATCTCCCGCGATAACGCCAACGTGACTATTGATGCAGTGGCTTTTGTGCAGGTGATTGAAGCACATAAAGCGGCGTATGAAGTGAATGATCTGATGTCCGCCATTCGTAATCTGACCATGACCAACATCCGTACCGTATTAGGTGCCATGGAGTTGGATCATATGTTGTCACAACGCGACACGATCAATGAAAAACTGCTGCATACCGTCGATGCCGCAACCAGCCCGTGGGGAGTCAAAGTCACGCGTATTGAAATCAAAGACGTGCGCCCACCACAAGATTTGATTGAAGCAATGAATGCACAGATGAAAGCCGAACGCCAGAAACGAGCGGAAATTCTTGAAGCTGAAGGCGTGCGCCAGTCGAAGATCTTAAAAGCAGAAGGTGAAAAACAATCACAGATCCTGAAAGCAGAAGGCGAACGCCAAGCAGCATTTTTAGCCTCGGAGGCGCGTGAACGCCAGGCCGAAGCAGAAGCCAAAGCAACCCAACTGGTTTCAGATGCGATTTCCAACGGCAACACCCAAGCTATCAATTATTTTATCGCGCAAAAATACACCGAAGCACTGGGTAAGATTGGTGATGGACAAAACAGTAAACTGGTGTTGATGCCACTGGAAGCTTCGCAGTTAATCGGCTCGATCGGCGGCATCAGTCAGCTGTTAAATGAAATCGGGCAGAAAAAAGCATAAGAAGAAGGTGCAATGATGCTGGATTGGATTGGGTTCACCGAATGGAATTACTGGCACTGGTTGATCCTCGGTGCTGCATTATTACTGCTGGAATTATTTGGCACCGCGGGCCTGTTGCTTTGGACCGGTATCGCAGCATTACTGACTGCAGTCATGGTGTATCTGTTTACGTTAGATATTTATGGCCAATGGGGTCTGTTTGCCATATTCAGCATCGCCACGACCTGGTATTGGTTTCGCCTTAACCAACGCGATAAACCCGCCGTCAGCGCAGCTGTATTGAACCAACGCACTCAGCGCTGCATTGGTGCGCAAACCACGTTATTGGAAGACGTGCAGTTAGGGCAAAGCCGGGTTCGGCTGGATGATACAGTCTGGCAAGTGTTGTGTGATGAACCATTAAAAGCAGGAACTGCAGTTAAAGTAATCTCGGCAGAAGGCACTTTGCTGATTGTCGAAGCCAAAACAATCAGCTGAATTATTGAAAACAACTCTTGAAAATAAGGGGGGCACAATAGGCCCCCCTCGTTTCATGAAAGTTATCCACTAAGCTTATTCTGGCTTAAGGACGAAATCTTCCCCCATCCGAATTTCATCCCGCAGGGTTGGTAGCATAGCCTCCAGCGCATCTTTTTCCGCCTGAGTCAGAGGCCCGTAAGGTAACACCTTATACCAACCCTCTTTACCTAAACGCATGGGTTGTGAGAAGAAACGGCTGTGTTGGCTACCGCCTTCCACATACGCACATTCCACCACGTTTTCTTCACCCATCAGGCCACGAACAACAGCATTTACAAAACGATGTGCTGCGGCAGCCATGGCCAGTGTTGCAGAACCATTGCCTGCTTTGGCTTCAACGACTTCGGTGCCTGCGTCTTGAATATGACGCACCAATTGCGCGGCTTCTTCATCGGTGAATTCAAAACCACCGACTTGCGACATCACTGGCAGAATTGTTTTACCACTGTGACCACCAATCACATTCACCCGGATAGTGCCGGCAGCACGCCCTTGTGAATTGGCAACAAACGTTTCAGCACGGATAACATCCAACATAGTGACGCCAAACAATTTCTGCGGATTATAAACGCCGGCTTTTTTCAACACTTCCGCCGCAACGGGCACCATGCTGTTCACGGGGTTGGTAATAATGCAGAAACAAGCATTCGGGCAAATCGACGCAGCTTCAGATACTAATGCCTGAATAACACTGGCATTAAATTTAAACAAATCGCTGCGATCCATACCTGGTTTACGGGCAATGCCTGCACAGATCACGACCACATTACTACCTTCCAGTGCTTTTGGCAGATCAGTGCCAGCAAAGCCTTTTACCGCAACATCAGTAGGAATATGGCTCAAATCAACAGCAATACCCGGTGTCACTGGCGCAACATCATACAAAGCCAGTTTAAAGCCTGCGGGCAGTTTCATCTTTAATAATAGGGACAGCGCTTGCCCTATACCACCAGCAGCACCGAGAACAGTTATTTTCATAGCAAGCTCCATATTTTTGTTGTTGTGATGGTAGTTATAAGTATTGCTCATCTGAAAATAGTAGAAAGTGACGTATCCACCAAACACACCCGCGGGAAGTGTGAGCTGGGTGACACTCTTTCTTTATTCAGACTGAATCGTTTAACTCGCTTCTCAGGCCATTTTTGCATGCTGACTTCCAGCAACCGCTACATAGATCCTGTGAACTAATATCTATTTTTATGCAGCAATCGTTGAAATATATGCAGCCAGACTGCAAAATTGTTGTTTATGAACGATTCATCTCGGATTTTACATGAAACCCGGCGAAAAACAGGAACAACTTGTTAAGGCTTTCAAAGCCTTATTACGAGAAGAGCGATTTGGATCACAGGCTGAAATTGTTACGGCACTGAATGAAATCGGCTTTGAAAACATTAACCAGTCGAAAGTATCTCGGATGTTAAGCCGCTTTGGTGCGGTACGAACCCGTAATGCTAAAACGGAAATGGTGTATTGCTTACCCGTAGAATTGGGTATTCCGACGATCAACAGCCCACTGAAAAATCTGGTGCTGGATGTCGATCATAACGGCATTATTCTGGTGATCCATACCACACCGGGTGCTGCACAATTGATTGCCCGCATGCTGGATTCATTGGGTAAAGCAGAAGGTATTCTCGGCACTATTGCTGGTGATGACACTATCTTCATCACGCCAACAGCAGAAACCGATATCGACGAGCTTTACGACTCTGTTCTGGAGTTATTTGAACAGACGGGTTAGTCGTCAGCCATAAAAAAGGGACCGTAAGGTCCCAATATGTCTGAACGAACAATCTGAAAAAAACAGAATTAGATGGCTTCACCATCCATTTCACCGGTACGAATACGCACAACATGCGCCAGGTCGTACACGAAAATCTTGCCGTCGCCAATTTTACCGGTATAAGCCGCTTTACTGATTGCTTCGATAATGCTTTCAACGTTATCGTCAGAAGTAGCGATATCCAGTTTTACTTTCGGCAGAAAGTCGACCTGATATTCAGCACCGCGATACAATTCGGTGTGACCTTTTTGACGGCCAAAACCTTTCACTTCGGACACGGTCATACCATCTACGCCAAGTGCAGCAACAGCTTCACGCACGTCATCCAATTTGAACGGTTTAATGATTGCACTGATAAGTTTCATAGTTAAACTCCCACTCCCTGGTTAATTGGGCTTAACTGAAACAATTCAATGTCTGTGCCATTTATTAAATAGTTTTATTTTTCAGTCACTTAACAAAAGAAAAACTATTCATCATACTATTGGTGAACGCAATTATGCACTTCTCGCCAGCACCACAACAAAAACGCCCCAAAAAGGGGCGTCATTATGGGTCATTTATCTATTCTTGCTCGGTAATAAACTCACGCCAGGCACGAAGTAACAATTCAAAGTCTTCCAGACCACAAGCGGCAAACAACTCATCGTCGTAATAACTTAAACCCTGCTCATTATCTTCTATCGGTGTTTCAAATTGCAGTTCCAACGCGCTGACGGTGGCAGCCTCTTCTTCCAGGTACAGACAAAAGGTCTTGCCGGATAATTTATAATCGTCACCCGCATGTAATAAGTGTGCGGTGGCTTTCAGAATTTCATCACAGAGGGGTAAATTCTCACCCAGCTCATCAGTCAGCCAAAAACCAAAGGCTTCATGCCCCATCGATAAACGAGCCCGGCAACGACCGTCGATGTCCCGGACAAACTCATGATCCATACCTTGCTCTCCTGAACAACGGCAATACGGGTCATCCTTTACCTTTTCAGTCTGTCAGCAGACTGCGTTTGCCTGATTATGTTTACTTATTAACAATAGTTGAAAGTTATTGGAAACAGTGAAAAAAGAGAAGGGCAAGTCGATGACCTGCCCTTCATGTGATCACAAATTACCGTTTTATGCGGGTATTTGTAAAATCACTTCCGCTGCTTTGCTGGTATAGCTGGCGATCTGATCAAAGTTCAGATAACGATAAACGTCTGCCGCCATCGCATCCAGTTCCTT
>CAIZDF010000534.1 GCA_903931645.1 uncultured Tolumonas sp. | reverse complement strand
TTACTCGATGAACCCTTTGGCGCGCTGGACCCGGGTATTCGTGGTGACATGCACCAACTCATCCGTGAATTGTGGTTGCAGCAAGGGTTAACCATTTTCATGGTGACACACGATTTAAAAGAGGGTTTTGCGCTTGGCAGTCGCCTGTGGGTGTTTGATAAATCGCGGCATGATCCGCAATCCCCGCAGCGTTTCGGCGCACAAATAACCTATGACATTCCTTTACAAGGTGGAAAGCTGCAAGCCGAAGATGCGCTGCGCTTGTCACCCGAACCAAAAACGGAGCAATAGTATGGCGGAATTATTGTTTGAAGATTCGCTGCCCGGTGGCAGCCACTGGTCGATGGTGATGCCAGCCGGAGCGCTGTTGAAAATCACTGACGTCGAAGGCGGTGCCAATGTTGGTATGCTGTTTTATAACCCGCGCAATTTGCTGGAACGTTACAACGCGCCAGATACATTGAAATGTCAGCACACTTTTAAGCTGACGACAGGCCATTGCCTCTATTCTGATATGGGGCGGATTTTCTGTTCCATCGTGCAAGATGATACCGATTGGATCGACACCGTGGCGGGTACCACTCACAAAGCGAAAGTGGCAGCGCGGTGGGGGGAACGTGATTACCAGCATCAACGCAATCTGTGGAAACAAAACGGCTATGACAGCTTCTTGGTGGAAGTGGCGAAATATGGCTTAGGTGCCCGTGACTTGGCAGCGAACCTGAACCTGTTCAGCAAAGTATTCACCGATGAAGAAGGCAACATGAAGTTTGCGGAAGGTCATTCGAAAGCGGGTGACACCATTACGCTGCGTTTTGAGATGGAAACTTTGGTGGTGTTTAACACTTGTCCGCATCCGATGGATCCGGCAACTGAATATCCTCGCAAACCAATTCAGTACGCACTGTATAAAGCCGACCCTGTGGCGGTGGATGATGTTTGTCGTCTTTCCCGCCCGGAAAATGGTCGTGGGTTTGAAAATACCCGTCGTTATGTTTGCTGCGCTGGTCACTAAGGAGCTTTGGTTATGATTAAGGAAAGTTTACTGAACCCTACCGATGTGGCGTATCGCGAAACCGTGATGGCGGGTGATTACTGGATGAAAGTGGTCAAGGCTGGTCAGACGATCCGCATTGTCGATTCAGAAGGCAACCAAGCTGCAGACACACTGTTTTATTCTGCGGCAAACCCTGCGGAGCGTTACAGCGCGGTGGATACCATCCGTGAACAGGGCAATGTCTACTTGTCAGCGGGAACTACGTTGATGACTAACGAAGGTAACCCGATGCTGGAAATCGTTGCCGACACCTGCGGTCGTCATGACACCTTGGGTGGTGCGTGTGCGACGGAAAGTAATCAGGTGCGTTACGATTTAGGCAAAAAGCACATGCATGCCTGCCGTGACAGCTGGTTGCTGGCGGTGACGGAAAACCCTGAGTTTGGCATGAGCAAACGCGATATCACCCATAACATCAATTTCTTCATGAACGTGCCCATTACGGCGGATGGTGGTTTGAGCTTTGCCGATGGTATTAGTGCACCGGGTAAATATGTGGAACTGAAAGCGCAGATGGATGTGATTGTGCTGATCTCCAACTGCCCGCAGCTGAACAACCCCTGTAATGCGTATAACCCAACACCGGTTGACGTGCTGGTCTGGAATTAATCAGCCAACAAATTATAGAGCGCAAGGACGACCTTGAGCCGCTCTCTGATTGTTTGCGGGACGACCCGAAGTCTGGCGGAAGAGCCTTTCCGGCAGCATTGAACAGAGTTGATCTTATGTTCAGTAAAGTATTGATAGCGAACCGCGGCGCAATTGCCTGCCGAATTATCCGCACCCTGAAAGCGATGGGTGTCACCTCTGTTGCCGTATATAGCGAAGCCGATGCAGACAGCCGTCATGTGTTAGATGCTGACGAGGCTTGGTCGCTTGGCGAAGGCGCTGCTGCACAAACTTATCTGGATCAAAATAAACTCATCGCGATAGCCAAACAGACAGGCGCTCAGGCGATCCACCCCGGTTATGGCTTTTTAAGTGAGAACCCCGATTTTGCCCGTCGTTGTGTTGACGAAGGGCTGGTGTTTTTAGGCCCGACACCGGAACAGATGGTGGCATTTGGCTTGAAACATAAAGCACGTGCATTGGCGGAAGCGGCGCATGTGCCGTTATTGCCGGGTACGGGTTTGTTGTCGTCACTGGATGAAGCCTTAGTTGAAGCGGCGCGTATTGGTTATCCGGTGATGCTGAAAAGTACTGCCGGTGGCGGTGGTATCGGTATGCAGCGCTGCTTTACCGCAGAAGAGCTGCGTTCCGCATATTCATCGGTAAAACGGTTGTCGGAAAACAATTTCAGCAACGGTGGCATGTTCCTTGAGAAATTTATTGAGAATGCCCGTCATATCGAAGTGCAGATGTTTGGTGATGGCCAAGGCAATGTGATTGCTATTGGCGAGCGTGATTGTTCCGCCCAACGTCGTAACCAGAAAGTGATAGAAGAGTGTCCGGCGCCGAATCTCTCCGATGACGTGCGTCAGGCATTACTTGTAACTGCCGTGCAGCTGGGAAAGCAGGTCAGTTATCGCAGTGCCGGTACGGTGGAATATGTGTATGATGACCTGAGCGGCCAGTTTTATTTCTTGGAGGTAAACACCCGCCTGCAGGTGGAACATGGTGTTACCGAGCAGGTGTATGGTGTCGATTTAGTGCGCTGGATGATTGAACTGGGTGCTGGTGAATTAGCGCCGTTGGAAAGTCTGGCAAACGTACTGACACCGAAAGGCCATGCTATTCAGGTGCGGTTGTATGCGGAAGATCCGGCGAAGAATTTCCGCCCGAGTGCAGGGTTAATCAGCCATGTCAGCTTTCCTGAACAAGATCGTAAAACCTGTCGCATCGATCACTGGCTCGATGCTGGTCTTGAAGTGCCGCCCTTTTTTGACCCGATGCTGGCGAAACTGATCGCGTGGTCAGCGAGCCGTGAGCAGACCATTCAGCAACTGAGTGCAATGTTGCAGCAAAGTGACATCTATGGCATCGAGACTAATCGTGATTATTTGCTGGCGCTGCTAAATAGCGATGTGGTGCAGCAGGGCAAAGTGCTGACTCGTACATTAAATGAATTCAGTTATCAGCCAGCCACCATCGATGTGCTGTCGGGTGGCACACAAACCACCATTCAGGATTTCCCCGGTCGTGTTGGTTATTGGGATATTGGCGTGCCGCCATCTGGCCCGATGGACAACTGGTCGTTCCGTCTGGGTAATCGCTTATTGAATAACGATGACACCTGTACGGGTTTGGAAATTACCCTGTCTGGCCCAACACTGAAATTTAGTAACACACGTCAGATTGTACTCACCGGTGCCGACATTGACGCCAAACTCAATGGTGAACCGGTGCCGATGTGGCAGGTAATAACTGTACCTGCTGACAGCACCTTGCAACTGGGCAAAGTGGCCACTGCCGGTGCGCGTAGTTATCTGCTGTTAGCTGGCGGGCTCGATTGTCCACATTATCTCGGCAGTCGTTCAACCTTTACCTTGGGCCAGTTTGGTGGTCATGTCGGTCGTGCCATTCAGGCGGGTGATGTGCTGCATGTGCCACCGCAAATAAGTTTAGCTGTGGAACAGTTACTGTCTGCAGATCTGCAACCGACGATTACCAATAACTGGGAACTGCGCGTCATTTATGGCCCACACGGTGCACCTGATTTTTTCACCGATAACGACATCGACACTTTCTTCGCGACCGATTACGAAGTGCATTACAACTCCAGCCGCACCGGTGTGCGTTTGATTGGCCCGAAACCAGAATGGGCGCGCGCGGATGGCGGCGAGGCAGGCTTGCATCCATCGAATTTGCATGACAATGCGTATGCCATTGGCACGGTCGATTTTACCGGTGATATGCCGGTGATTTTGGGGCCAGATGGTCCGAGTCTGGGCGGGTTCGTTTGCCCGGCGACCATTGTTAAAGCCGATCTGTGGAAAATGGGGCAGCTGAAAGCGGGCGATAAAGTTCGCTTTATTCCTGTTTCTATTGCTGATGCCGAAGTGTTGGAACGTGCGCAATTAGCCGAGCTGGCAACCCTCACTGCACAACCAGCCACTGTGCCAGTGACACCATCAACCACACCGATTCTGAAAACATTACCAGCAGGAAAATATGGCGAAAAAGTGGTATATCGCCCCAGTGGTGATGATTATCTGCTGGTGGAATATGGCACACAGGTGCTTGATATCAGGCTGCGTTTCCGTGCGCATGCGCTGATGCTGTGGTTGCAGGAAGCCGCGATTAACGGCGTGCTGGAACTCACGCCGGGCATTCGTTCACTGCAGATACACTACGACAATCTGCAGTTACCGCTGACACGTTTACTGGAATTGCTGGAACAGGCAGAAAGTGAACTCACCGATATCGAACAGATCACGGTGCCTGCGCGCATCGTGCATCTGCCACTGTCATGGGATGATGAAGCAACACGATTGGCGATCCGAAAATACGATGAATTGGTGCGTAAAGATGCGCCGTGGTGCCCGTCAAACATCGAGTTTATCCGCCGTATCAACGGCCTTGATTCGATTGAACAGGTGAAAGAGATCGTCTTCAACGCCAACTATCTGGTGATGGGTTTAGGCGATGTCTATCTTGGCGCACCGGTAGCGACGCCGCTCGATCCACGTCATCGTTTAGTCACCACTAAATATAATCCAGCTCGCACTTGGACACCGGAAAACGCAGTTGGCATCGGTGGCGCTTACCTGTGTGTGTATGGCATGGAAGGGCCGGGCGGTTATCAGTTTGTCGGTCGCACGCTGCAGATGTGGAACCGTTATCGTCAGACGACCGAATTCACGCAACCGTGGCTGTTGCGTTTCTTCGATCAAATCAAATTCTACGAAGTCTCTGCGGAAGAGTTGCTTAAAATCCGTCGTGACTTTCCGCGTGGGCGTTATCCGCTGAAAATTGAAGAGATCGAGTTCTCACTGGCCGATTACACCAAGCTGGTGGACGAACACTCTGACGAAATTTTGGTAGCAAAAGAGCGTCAGCAAACGGCCTTTGAAGCCGAGCGCCAGCGTTGGATCGACAGCGGTCAGGCTAATTTCAGTGCCGACAGCGACATGATGCTGGAAACCGGAGAGGAAGAAGAGTTACCGGATCACCACAAAGCGGTGGAAAGTCTGGTCTCCGGTAACGTCTGGCAGATGCTG
>CAIZDF010000533.1 GCA_903931645.1 uncultured Tolumonas sp. | reverse complement strand
AATTTTATGGCAAAAGAAAAAAGTTTTAGTGGTTTCTGTCGACGTTTATCGCCCAGCAGCGATCAAACAGTTGGAAACATTGGCTAACGATATTGGTGTTGAATTCTTCCCAAGTGACACCAGCCAAACACCATCGCAAATTGCCGCTGCTGCACTGGACAGCGCACGTAAGCGCTATTTTGATGTGTTGATTGTCGATACCGCCGGTCGTTTGCATGTCGATAGCGAAATGATGGAAGAAATTCAGCTGCTGCATAAACAGCTGAATCCTATCGAAACGCTGTTTGTTGTCGATGCGATGACGGGTCAGGATGCGGCAAATACCGCTAAAGCATTCAGCGAAGCGCTGCCATTAACCGGTGTGATCTTAACCAAAGCCGATGGTGATGCGCGTGGTGGTGCGGCACTGTCTGTTCGCCATATCACCGGCAAACCGATCAAATTTATCGGTATGGGTGAAAAGACCGATGCATTGGAACCTTTCCACCCAGATCGTATCGCTTCTCGTATTCTGGGCATGGGCGATGTGCTGTCTCTGATCGAAGAGATGGAGCGCAACGTCGACAAAGAAAAAGCGACCAAACTGGCGCAAAAAGTTCAGAAAGGTAAAGGCTTCGATCTGGAAGACTTCCGCGAGCAGTTGGTGCAGATGCGCAATATGGGCGGCATGATGAGTATGCTCGACAAGTTGCCCGGCGTTTCTGACTTGCCAGACAATGTCAAAGGACAGCTTGATGACAAGCTCACTGTTCGAATGGAAGCCATCATCAATTCGATGACCAAAGGTGAGCGTCGTAATCCGGATATCATCAAAGGTTCCCGTAAAAAACGTATCGCCATGGGCTCAGGCACTGAGATCCAAGACGTGAATCGCTTGCTGAAGCAATTTGACCAGATGCAAAAAATGATGAAAAAAGTGGCCGGTAAAGGCGGCTTACGGAAAATGATGGGTAACATGAAAAATATGTTACCGCCGGGTGGTTTCGGCCGCGGTGGTTTCTGATTTCAGATAGCGGCACATTAAGTGCCGCTTTGTTTTTCATCACATTCTACAAGGTTTTGATTTATGCAGCCCATATCTCCGTTCTCTCTAAAATCATTCAATACGTTTGGCCTCGATGCCCAGGCGAAAATGGGCTTTGTGTTAAATGATGAAGCTGAACTTGATGCGCTGCGTGGATCTTCTTGGTGGTCAGACGGTCAACCACGGTTATTGATTGGTGAGGGTAGCAATATCCTATTCACTGCTGATTTTGATGGGCTGGTTATTGTTAACCGCCTGAAAGGGATCTCGGTGCAGGAAACGGCAGATGCTTGGTTACTGCATGTTGCAGCCGGTGAAAATTGGCCTGCACTGATCCAGTGGACGTTGCAGCATCAGATACCGGGAATGGAAAATCTGGCACTGATCCCTGGTACAGTAGGTGCCGCACCGGTACAAAATATTGGTGCTTACGGTGTCGAATTCTGTCAGTTCTGTGAATATGTCGATACCTGGCATTTCGCCGATGGTCATCGTCAGCGTTACAGTGCTGCAGCGTGTCAGTTCGGTTATCGTGACAGCCTGTTTAAGCATGCATTGCATGATCAAGTGATCATAACCTCTGTTGGTTTACGCATTCCAAAACAATGGCAACCAGTAGTGGAATACGGCCCACTGAAAGCACTGGGTGCCAATGCGACAGCCGAACAAATCTTCATGACGGTTTGTGAATTACGCCAGAGTAAATTGCCTGATCCGAGTCTATTAGGCAATGCAGGCAGTTTCTTTAAAAATCCGGTAGTAAGCGCAACGCAAGCTGCTGCGCTTAAACAACAACATCCTGCCATACCGTGTTTTGCTGCCGGTGAAGGCCAAAATAAATTGGCCGCTGGTTGGTTGATTGATAAAGCAGGTCTGAAAGGCTTTCGTCTGGGTAATGCGGGTGTTCATCGTGATCAGGCGTTAGTGTTGGTCAACCTAGGCAATGCCAGTGCAGCTGAAATTCTGCAGTTGGCGAAACACGTTGCCAGCACAGTTAAGCAACAATTTTCTGTGCAATTGGAACCGGAAGTCCGTTTTATTGGTAAGTCCAGGGAAATAAATAGCCTGCAGGCAATTCAATGAAACAGCTGAATTCGCGTCAACAAGCTTTGCTGGCGGTATTAGCCGATGGTGCTTTTCATTCCGGTGAACAGATCGGGGCGGAATTGGGTATTAGTCGTGCTGCCATTAGTCAGCAGATCAAAAGTTTGCGTTTGTTGGGATTAGAAATATTTAGCATTACCGGCAAAGGTTATCGCTTAAATACACCACTTGATCTGTTGAATACCGAAAAGCTTCAGTACTTAGCCGCTGGCGCGCCTATACACGCGTGCGCGGTGATTGATTCCACCAATCAATACATGATGGCACAACTGGAGCGCTGGCAAAAAGGCGAGTGTTTCTTGGCCGAAAGCCAGACGGCGGGTCGTGGGCGGCGCGGACGACAATGGCATTCACCATTCGGTAGTCAATTTATTATGAGTATGTATTGGCGACTTGATGATGGCCCTAGTGCTGCCATGGGGTTAAGTCTGGCAATTGGTGTTGCTGTGGTGCAAGCGTTGGAAAGTACCGGTTACCGGGATTTGAGCCTGAAATGGCCGAATGACATCTACATGGCCCGTCGAAAACTCGCGGGTATATTGGTTGAAATGTCAGCCTCGGTCGGTGGGATCTGCCATCTGGTGATTGGAGTTGGTGTTAATCTTAATTTACCTGATGCTGTTATTGCTCAACTGGATCAGCCTTGTGCTCATTTGGCGGAGCAACCGGTCGTGGTTGATCGAAATCAACTGAGTGCCACGATTATCCGAGCTTTGAGAAATGCGTTAGCTCTGTTTGAAAAACAGGGATTAACTGCATTTTTGATGGATTGGAATCGCTTAGATATTTTTATGCAACAACCGGTGAAAGTATTGCTGGGCAATCAGGTCATCCACGGCATCTATTGCGGCATAGACGGGCAGGGGAATATGTTGCTGCAAGATCATGACGGCATGCATAAATTTGTCGGCGGCGAGATCTCTTTACGCGCCGACATTTAAGGTTATTTCCGTAATCGAACTTGCTCTATTGCATGCTGACTGCTTTTAGTCAGGATCAGGTTCGCTCGTTCGCGGGTCGGCAAAATATTAGCAATTAAATTCGGGTAATTGATTTCATCCCAGATCCGGCTGGCGGTGGCGGCGGCCTCATCTTCATCAAAATGTGAATAATGATGAAAATAGCTCGATGGATCAGAAAATGCGCTTTTCCGGAAGCGAAGAAAGCGTTGAATATACCACTCTTTTAATAGCTGTTTATCTGCATCAACATAGATAGAAAAGTCAACAAAATCAGAGACAAACACATGATGTGGATCATGTGGATAGTCCATTCCGCTTTGTAAAACGTTCAAACCTTCGATGATTAAAATATCGGGTTGTTCCACGACTTTCATCTGGTCGGGAATAATGTCATAGATATGATGAGAGTAGATTGGAGCTTCAACCCGCTGTTTACCTGCTTTAATATCAGCGACAAAATTAACCAGTCGGCGCATATCATAAGACTGTGGAAAGCCTTTTTTCTTCATCAACCCACGCTCTTCTAATACGCGATTGGGATAAAGAAAACCATCTGTGGTAATGAGTTCAACTTTCGGATGTTCCGGCCAGTGTTCTAATAATGCTTGCAGTATGCGAGCAGTCGTACTTTTCCCTACCGCCACGCTACCGGCAATGCTAATTACATATGGAACACGTTGGTTCGGTGTGCTCAAAAATTGTTCGATAACTTTGCTGCGATGTTGGCGCGCTTTGACATACAGATTTAATAAACGAGAAAGAGGCAGATAAATATCCCTGACCTCATCAAGTGACAATTCGTCATGAATGCCTCGTAAATCAATCAGATCTTGTTCCGTCAACGAAAGAGGGACGGAATCACGCAGATGAGCCCACTGTTCCCTGAAAAAATGTAAATAAGGCGAGAGATGTTGTGGATCAGCTGTCATTCGTGAGGTCCTTTCAGCAAGAGGCCCGACATTACACCAACCCCCTGTTATTCGACAACCGAAAGCGTATGTGAGTACCTAAAAAGCAGAAAACAGAACAAATTCATGGAAACGGGACATAAAACTGATGAAAACTCACTGCAGAGTAGTTGCTCCACCGCCACGCTTGCACTAGAATTCGCAACGCTCTTTGCAGGACGCCATGATTTTATTGGCACTGATGGAGGGATTCCCGAGCGGCCAAAGGGATCAGACTGTAAATCTGACGGCTCTGCCTTCGAAGGTTCGAATCCTTCTCCCTCCACCATCTTGAGCATTGTAGCTATGCGGGCATCGTATAATGGCTATTACCTCAGCCTTCCAAGCTGATGATGCGGGTTCGATTCCCGCTGCCCGCTCCAATTTAATTCAAAGTGCAATCATTGATACTCGTCGGACGGTGTGTACCGTGGTGAGTTTCTTACCATACAAACAGTGTTAGCTTAGAGGGACGAGCATGTCTAAAGAAAAATTTGAACGTACAAAACCCCACGTTAACGTTGGTACCATCGGCCACGTTGACCACGGTAAAACTACTCTGACTGCTGCCATCACTAACGTGCTGGCTAAAAAATTCGGTGGTCAGGCTCGTGCATTCGACCAGATCGATAACGCACCAGAAGAAAAAGCACGTGGTATCACTATCAACACGTCACACGTTGAATACGATACTGAAGCACGTCACTACGCACACGTAGACTGCCCAGGCCATGCTGACTATGTTAAAAACATGATCACTGGTGCTGCACAGATGGACGGCGCGATCCTGGTAGTAGCGGCGACTGACGGCCCAATGCCACAGACTCGTGAACACATCCTGCTGGGTCGCCAAGTAGGCGTTCCATACATCATCGTGTTCCTGAACAAATGTGACATGGTAGACGACGAAGAGTTGCTGGATCTGGTTGAGATGGAAGTTCGTGAACTGCTGTCAGAATACAACTTCCCAGGCGATGACACGCCAGTTATCCGTGGTTCAGCACTGAAAGCGCTGGAAGGCGAAGCTCAGTGGGAAGAGAAGATCCTGGAACTGGCTGCAGCCCTGGATTCTTACATTCCACAACCAGAACGTGCGATCGACAAGCCATTCCTGCTGCCAATCGAAGACGTATTCTCCATCGCTGGTCGTGGTACTGTAGTAACCGGTCGTGTTGAGCGCGGTATCGTTAAAGTGGGTGAAGAAGTGTCAATCGTAGGTCTGAAAGAGACGACTAAGACCACTTGTACTGGCGTTGAAATGTTCCGTAAACTGCTGGACGAAGGTCGTGCAGGCGAGAACGTAGGCGTGTTGCTGCGTGGTACAAAACGTGATGACGTAGAACGTGGTCAAGTACTGGCTAAACCAGGTACTATCACTCCGCACACCAAATTCGAATCAGAAGTATACGTACTGTCCAAAGAAGAAGGTGGTCGTCACACGCCATTCTTCAAAGGCTACCGTCCACAGTTCTACTTCCGTACCACTGACGTGACCGGTACCATCGAACTGCCAGAAGGCGTAGAAATGGTAATGCCAGGCGACAACATCAAAATGGTAGTCACCCTGATCCACCCAATCGCGATGGATGACGGTCTGCGTTTTGCAATCCGTGAAGGCGGTCGTACCGTTGGCGCGGGTGTTGTTGCTAAAGTAATCGAATAATCGATTACTTTGCGCATCACGCAATATAAAAAGTGCGACCTCTGGCCGCACTTTTCAGGAAAGCAGCTTCGGCTGCTTTTTTGTTTTTGTGTCATCAATAGTGTCAGTATAAGACTTATCAGTGTGATTGCGCCGAATTGTTAACTAAATGACCAACAGTTTCTGACACATGTATGGCACCTCTCAGTATTTCCTGAATAATACCGGATGCTTCTGTAATTAATTGTGAATTGTCCTGCGCCTGAGCTGTAACATGGGTCATTGCGGTTTTAGTTCCTGCAACTAATTGGTTGTTTTTCATTACCATCTGGTTAATTTCACCCGTTGACTGTGTCGTCTTGGCTGCAAGATTTCTAACTTCATCCGCTACCACGGCAAAACCACGCCCCTGTTCACCAGCTCTGGCTGCTTCTATTGCTGCATTCAATGCCAGTAGATTTGTCTGCGCAGCTATAGCGCCGATGGTGGTGACAATTTTTGATATTTCCGCCGACTGAAAGTTTAATTCTTCTACCAAATCGAATGAGTTTCTGATCTCCTTAGCGATTTGGTCTGCAGTTGTCACGGCTTTTTCCAGAATTGTCGCACCTGACTCTGACACTTGAGCTGTTTCAACGGAGGTGCTGTGTGCTATTTCTGCGGCTTTTTGGATTTCCAATTGTTCATTAATGCGCTTAGTTACATCAGCGGCAATTTTGACAACTTTGATGACTTTGCCTTTGGTATCAAAAATAGGGTTGTAGGTCGCTTCTAGCCAGACCGTATCGCCGTGTCTTGTGATGCGTTGAAACAGGCCATTTTTAAAGTGCCCTGAGCCAAGATCACGCCAGAAATGGGTGTTTTTTTGAATAAAGTCATCGGTGCAGAACATTCTGTGATGTTTGCCGACAATGTCTGCCAAGTTATATCCCATAGCATCCAGAAAATTCTGGTTTGCTGTTACAACCTCTCCGGTTGGCGTAAATTCAATTAATGCATTGGAGCGATCAACGGCATCGATGAGTGCTTTCTGTCCAATAAGCTGTCTGAATTTATCGGTAATATCAGCGGCAAATTTAAAAACGCGGGTGACTACGCCATTTTCTGTCACGGGAATATAAGTAGCTTCAATCCAAACTTCAGAACCATCTTTTTTCTTTCTCTGAAATTGGCCAGCCTGAGGCTTGCCTGAAGCCAGCTCACTCCAGAATTTTTTATAATCGGGGCTATTAGTAAATTCATCATAACAAAACAAGCGATGGTGTTTACCAACAACATCTGACAGTGAGTAACCTCCGAGTGCAGATAAGAAAGCATCACTGGCATTAATAATGGTACCGTCGCTGGTAAATTCTATAGTCGGGCAATGCAGTATCATCGAATTCAGTATGGCTTCTATTTTTTTGAGTGCATCTAATTGAAGTTGCACATGATTATCATTTTTTTAAAAAACATAAATTCCTCTGAGTAATACAACGAGTATGTAAGATGATTTTAATATAGATGGCTGATGGCTTCTTTCCATATAAAATAAATGCACTTGATGAAAATTTGATCGGAATTGGGAAAGCATAAGTTTTTTAGGTCCATTTGCTATTTTACTGCTACCGCCTGTAACTTGGCTGAGAGGATTCATTTAAAAATAGAGGGATTTGTTTGCTACTTAATTGCGATATCTGCAGCTTTACAGTGACGATTTATCTTGGATGAGAATTTTTCAGAGTCTTATTTCATCTGAACTGTGAATTGGGATGTAGCAGTTATTGTTGTTGTGGGGATTTTATGCAACATTTAACTCACTAAACGCGTGTTGTGGGTTAAAATATCATAACTGTTTGATTTGAAATGCTTAGAAAGTGCAATTTGAGTCGCTTTTTATTTTTTCCGGAAATATATACTGTGCATTATAAATTGCAGCACAACTAGATTATCTATCCGAGGGACTGGTATGGCGTTAATGACTCAACGTGAAATGGCTGGGCACAAGCGTGTAGCTTTAGTTGCGCACGACAATATGAAACAGGCACTGGTTGACTGGGTAAAAGTTCGTGCGGAAGAGTTGAAGTTACATCATCTGTATGCGACGGGCACAACGGGCACTCGTTTAAGTAAAGAGGCTGGTTTGCCGATCACCTGCTTACTTTCTGGCCCAATGGGCGGAGATCAGCAATTAGGTGCTCTGATTGCAGAAGGAAAAATTGATGTATTAATTTTCTTCTGGGATCCTCTCAATGCGGTGCCGCATGATCCAGACGTTAAGGCATTACTGCGATTGGCTGCTGTATGGAATATTCCGATGGCAACCAATCAGGCAACAGCCGACTTCCTGATGGATTCGCCGAATATGAAGAAAGCATTTTGTATTGAAATTCCTGATTATGCCGGTTATTTGAAGTCGCGGACTGAATAAAATTAAACTCATTAATCTGGTTAAATAAAAAAGCACCTTTTAAAGGTGCTTTTTTATTTATTAGGAAGGGGATTAGCGCATCGAGTTTTTACTGATGTATTTTGGTCGTGCGTTCATGATGATTTCGACTTGTTCTTCGCTCATTTTACCATTACTTAAACCAAGGGCTTTGTAGGTCAGTAATGGGCGGGCGTCCAATGCAATCATCAATGCTTTTATTTGACTCAAATCATCGTTCAGCGGCTGACCATACGCGAAGTCGAGAACGCCAGCATCTAGCAAATTTTTGACTGCTGGTTCGGTCAATGGCAAATTTATGACGCTTTTTCGTTGAATCACAAACTCGCGTAAAATAGCCTTTTCGGTGAAATCGAGGCACTCAATCATACGCTGTAGACTTTGCTGTTTTTGGCGTTCCAACCAATTCGTAAGTGCATGATCCCAAACAATCAATAATAGCTGGCTGGCAAAATATGAGCAGGCAATTAACAGACCCAGACTAAAGAATACTCTGAATTGTATCAGCCATTCTCCGGCGCTATGAAAGCGTTCGACTGGAAATAATAAAATAGTGCAGCAGCAAAGCAGCATCCATATCATAAGCCAGTTCAGTGTGCGGTATTGGCTAAAGTGTCTATTCCACCGTCTCATAAAAATATCCCTGAATAACGTATAGCGGGTATTTGTTCATGAGCAAAGGGTGTGCCAGTAATTAAGCTATTTTTTTGACGATCCGGTAGGATCAATAGGCTCTTAGTGTGGAAGCTGGACGATTTTAGTTAAAAACCGTCCAGCTTCATTTGATTAACGTTGGAATTGGTTGATCAGGCGACACAAGCCTTGCAGGCGATCTACCAGTAACGCGATACGATCAACTGCAGTATGGCTGCTGGTAGTACTGGTATCCGCTAATTCACGAATATTATGGATGCTACGATTAATATCTTCGGTGACATACGCTTGTTCTTCAACCGCAGTAGCAATTTGATGGCTTGCATCGGTGACATGATGCAGCATGTCATTGATCTGGTTAAATACCTCACCGGCAGCATTAGCTTGTGTACGACAAGTTTCTGACAAATCAGCCCCATGATCCATTGTCGTGACCGCAGTGCTAGCGCTACTTTGTAGTTTTGAGATCATTTGCTGAATTTCGTTCGTAGATGTACGTGTTTTCAGCGCTAAGGAACGGATTTCATCGGCAACCACGGCAAAACCGCGGCCTTGCTCTCCGGCTCTAGCTGCTTCGATCGCGGCATTGAGTGCCAATAGGTTTGTTTGATCGGCAATGCTGGTAATGACGTCAAGGATGCTGCCAATGTGTTTGGTGTTATCAGCTAATTCATTGATAACTTGTTTTGAGTTATCTAATTCATTATGCAAGGCGTTTACGGCGCTTACAGTTGCCAGAATACTTTTTTTGGCCCTGTTCCGCAGTTTGACGTGCTTCTGTTGTCAGTTCAGATGTTGAACTTGCACTGGTGGCTACTTCGCGGATCGAGCTGCTCATTTCATTGATGGCAGTAGCTAGCTGTTCCGTTTCGGCACGCTGACGATCAATGTTGTCAGTAATGGATTGGATATTACCCGCATCATCCTCTGCAGCTTGCAGAATAGTGTTACAGGTATCACCGGTTCGTCCGACAATGGCTCTTAACTCGGCTTTTTTCATTCTGAGAGCTAATTCGATCGCTGCCAGCTCATCGCGACGACCGGTATATAGCACTTGAGTGATATCAGTATTAAAATTTTCTTTAGCAATCTTGGCCAGTGTTTTTAATTTTCTTCCCCACCAGATCGCAAAGACGGATTGTATTATGACTAAACCAATGGCGACGGATGAAAGCGGATTTATTTCGGATAACATCATATTCGCAATAATTGCGATAATAGTACCGAATGAAAGTAAAAGAGAGATTAATGAAATATTAAACGTAGGTAAGCGTAATGCCCGTGGTAATTTTCCGCTGTTTATTTGTTGGTAATAACCGGCTGCTCGTTCTATATCGTCTCTTGAGGGTTTCGTTCTGACGGACTGATATTCAAATACATTACCGTTGTTATCTAAAATTGGGGTGACATATGCATTAACCCAATAATGATCGCCATTTTTACACCGGTTTTTTACGACACCCATCCAGCTTTTTTTATCTTTCAGATGATCCCACATATCTTTGAATGCGGCTTTCGGCATATCAGCGTGACGAACAATGTTGTGATATTGACTGTCTAGTTCATCCGGATGGTAACCGGCAATATCACAAAAATGTTCATTGGCGTAGGTGATCCGGCTTTGGGTGTCAGTGGTAGAGATGAGGTTATGTTGTTCAGAGAATTCTCTTTCTCTGCCTGCGGTTGATGCAAAATGGTTCATAGAGTTACATCCTGTACTGCTGACGGTGTGACCAGAGCTATCATTCAACAGCCATCCTTTTCCTTCAATGGCGTGTTCATCTTATAAGATATAAATAAGTAATTAATATGATCTTTACAGAGAAATTTGAGTATAAAGTGATTTTTTTAATAAAAAAACATAATAAATATATCTGTTTGTAACGTATTAACTTGTTTATAACCAGCGGTTTACGTTAGTCGTTTTTCATTTACAAATCACGTCACATTTGCCCTTTAATGGTGTTTCATTTTGGCGCGCAGTGATAATAATTAGGCAAGCTAATTAATAAAAACAGCAAAATAAATCTCAAATGAGTATTTTGTTATGCCGTTTTTGCGCTAATTTACTCTTGGCTTATGACTTGCATTAGTTTGGTTAGATAACGCACTTGATGTTTATGGCGTGCAAACGCTGGCTTCTGTGCCACAATTTGTAATGGATGACTAGGGTTCCGGCTTACCAAGTAAGTGTCTGGTCCGAGAGTTGTCGACCTTCCCTGAAGGTTACACGGCGGGACAAAAACCCGGGAGACAGCGGCGCACAGCCATGATCTCTTGTGTTTTAACCACGTGCTCCCAGGGAGGGAACCATGAAAAAATCCACTTTTAGCTCCTCATTCCGTAAATGGCTGTGTGTTGGCCTGTTACCGGTCTTTTTGTTTGGCTCTGTGCCAGCATTTGCCAAAGAAAAATTCAAAGTTGCTTGGACGATTTATGCCGGCTGGATGCCTTGGGATTATGCGGCGCAAAGCGGCATTATCAAAAAATGGGCAGATAAATACGGCATTGATATTGATGTCGTGCAGGTGAATGACTATGTCGAGTCAATTAATCAATACACCGCCGGTGGCTTTGATGGTTGTGTGATGACTAACATGGATGCTTTAACGATTCCTGCTGCCGGTGGCGTTGATTCTACGGCTGTGATCATTGGTGATTATTCCAATGGTAATGATGGTGTGGTGCTGAAAGGCAAATCCGATCTGAAAGATATCAAGGGCCAACCGGTTAATCTGGTGCAACTCAGCGTGTCGCACTATCTGTTGGCGCGTGCGCTGGAAACTCAGGGCATGAGTGAGAAAGATATCAAAATCGTCAACACTTCTGATGCGGATATCGTTTCTGCGTATGCAACTAAAGATGTCACAGCTACCGTGACTTGGAACCCGATGTTGTCGGAAGTGGTCAAACAGCCGGGTAGTCATCTGGTATTTGATTCCAGCAAGATCCCCGGTGAAATTCTCGATTTGATGGTGGTAAAAACCGACAAGTTGAAAGCGCATCCTGAATTGGGAAAAGCGCTGGCAGGGGCTTGGTATGAAGTGATGTACACCATGTCTGGCAATGATGCGAAAGCGAAAGAAGCGCGCACGGCAATGGCGAAAGCTTCCGGCACTGATCTAGCGGGTTATGAAGCTCAGCTCAATGCTACGAAAATGTTCTATAACCCCGTCGATGCTTTGTCTCAAGTGCAAGATCCACATCTAAAACTCACGATGCAATTGGTGGCGGAATTCTCGTTACAGCATGGTTTGCTGGGCGAGAGCGCGCCAAGTGCTGACTTTATCGGTATCGAAACACCCGCAGGTATCTTCGGCGATAAAAAGAATGTGAAGCTGCGTTTTGACCCGACTTATATGCAAATGGCTGCTGACGGCAAGCTGTGATCTGCGTAGTAAAGGAGATTGGCGATGGCCCGACTCATTAATCGACAACCGGATCGCTTAGGTCGCTGGTTACTGGCATT
>CAIZDF010000532.1 GCA_903931645.1 uncultured Tolumonas sp. | reverse complement strand
TTTTGGCTCTATTGTCGCCATCAAAGATAAAGGAGCCGTCGCATGATCGATTTTGCTTCCTTTTATCAGGTCATTGCCAAAAGCCGTTTAAGTCACTGGCTACACACCCTGCCTGCGCAACTGCATGCGTGGGAAAACAGTGAACGCCACGGCAATTTGCCGAAATGGCAAAAAGTGTTAGCCAAGCTGGAACACTACTCAAGCCCGCACATTAACATCCAAGATCGCGTCGAAATCGGTCTGGCGGGTGAACTCAATGCTGGCGAAACCAAAAAACTGGAAAACTTGCTGCAGCATTTACACCCGTGGCGTAAAGGGCCCTTCCATCTGTTTGGTATTCATATTGATACCGAATGGCGTTCCGACTGGAAATGGGATCGCGTCTCACCACACATCAGCCCATTGAAAGGCCGTTATGTATTAGATGTCGGCTGTGGTAGTGGTTATCACCTGTGGCGTATGCGTGGCGAAGGCGCCGAGATGGCTGTCGGTATCGACCCAACCGCGCTGTTTTTATGCCAATTTAGCGCCATCAAACATTTAGCCGGCAATGATCAGCATGTACATTTTTTACCGCTTGGCATTCAAGAGCTGCCGGCACTGCGCGCATTCGACACCGTATTTTCCATGGGTGTGCTTTATCACCGCCGCTCCCCCATCGATCATCTTTATCAGTTAAAAGATCAACTGCGTGACGGTGGCGAATTGGTACTGGAAACATTAATCATCGATGGTGATGAAAATACTGTACTAGTGCCCGATGATCGCTATGCGCAAATGAACAATGTCTGGTTCTTGCCTTCGGCAGCTGCGATGATCAAATGGCTGAAAAAATGCGGCTTTCAGGATGTGCGCGTGGTCGATGAAGCCATTACCACGACCGATGAACAGCGCAGCACCAACTGGATGCGCAATGATTCTTTAGCGCAATATCTGATGCCCGATGATCCTTCACGCACGATTGAAGGCTATCCGGCACCAAAGCGCGCCGTTTTTGTTGCGACCAGAGGCTCAGAAGACTAGTGCCTCAATCGTTATCTGATATAAACTTACAGCAATTTTTTGTTAACCACATCGAATCGATATCATCATGACTAAAGTATTACCGGGTTTTGCCTTGCTCACCTTGAGTCTGTTTTCAGGATATTCCGCTGCAGAAGGCAACAATGATGCTGCCGTACAGCAATTACTGAAGCAACAAACTGAATTAAATACTCGTCTGAGCATGTTGCTTGATCAGCAAGGTCATACGGCAAAACAGCTGAATGAAATCAAAACCTTGCAGCAGCAAATTGGTAAACAAGTATCTACCGCATCACAGCCTCCTGTTTTCAAAAAATCATCCCGCAAAGATTCCAATGATAACTGTGTTCCAGCCGAACCGGGCAAAACCACAGCCGATGGCAAAATGATCCTCGGTGAAACGGAATGGATTTACGTTGAAGAAGCCAACGGTAACTTCATGAGCCGTGTCGATACCGGTGCAGCGACATCATCCATTAGCGCACAAAATGTAACCGTATTCGAGCGTGAAGGTCGCCGTTGGGTTAAATTCACTATGCCAGTAGATGGCGGTAAATCGGTTGAAGTGGAAGCGCAGTTTGTAAAATACATCCGTATTCGTCAGGCAAACGGTCTGGAAGATCGTCCAATTATCCGCATGACAATCCGTATTGGTTCTGTTACCGAAAAAGCTGATTTCAGCTTAACCGACCGTTCAAATATGGATTTCCCTGTGCTGATGGGTCGCGAGTTCATTAAAGATGTCGCCGTGGTTGACGTTGCACGTGAAAACGTACAGGGCAAACCTGAAATAACTGGCGCAGTTCAGGCATCTGCCAAACAAAAACAGCCGAAAATTGTTAAAGACATTAAAACAACAGAGAAAGCACCGAAGCCAACAGGGTTAGAAACCGTCAAAGAAGGCAACAAAGTTCTCACCGTCAAAAAAGTTCCCGTTAAAGATGAAAGCAATCCGACGGTAAAAGCGGCCCAGCCAGAAGAAGCTCTGCCAGCGAAAAAGAGTGCACCAGCTGCGACGAATGAAACCAAACCAGCCGCACAACCAGCCGCTGATTTCAAACCAGCAGTACAACCAACGGCTGATTTAGAAAAACCAGTACAAAAACCAGTAAAAACCGCCCTCCCAGCAGATGTTCAGCCAGTCAAGGCGACCTCTGCAGCCGCGGCAACTTCCGATGACAACAAGGATAAGCAGTAATTATCATGGTCTCACGCCGCCCGTTTTATATTGTAGTTGCGTTGCTCTATATCCTAGGGCTCGCTCTGGTTGCTTACCGTCATATCGCGTTTAATGTTCCTCTGTGGCCAGGGGAATATCGCAACATATGGTCAGCAGAAGCCAAGGTAGAATTTGATGCGAATGGTGGCCCAGTGATGGCATCACTGGCACTGCCTGATAACCAAGAAGGTTTCACGCATGTTGGCGAAAATGCCGCAAGTCCGGGGTATGGCCTTTCTTTTGTCACCAAGAATGGAATTACTCGGGCTGAATGGTCTATTAACTCGGCAACAGGCCATCAGGAGCTTTATTACCGTACGGATATGATGAGCGATCCGTATGCGAAAGCCGTACCTGCAACAATCCCAACAATTGATAAATCGCTGGAAAAAGAGCCTATCGCATTTGCTATCAATCAAATACTAACAGCCGCTAAAACACGGGCCGCGGACTCTTTCACACTAACACGTGAAATCATCAAAGAGTTCCAAACTCAGGCTCAGAATGCCGCCTTGTTACAACAGACCAAAAAACCGGCTTATTTGCTGGTCGAGATCTTGAATCAGGCAGATATTCCGGCTCGGGTAGTAAGAGCATTGAATCTGGAAGATGGACGCCGTCGTCAACATTTAGTTGATTACGTTCAGGTATTCAATGGTGATAAATATGACCTGTTCGACCCAGAAACCGGTGTGCAAGGGCATCCTGACAACCTGTTATTGTGGGAATACAATTCAGTACCGCTGCTAGACGTCACCGGTGCAAGTAAGTCGCAAGTCACCTACTCGATTATTAAGAAAATGGTACCGGTAAACAAAGCGCTGAAAGCCAAGTTTGAACATAGCGATATGCTGAACTTTTCAGTAGATATCTTACCTGTGGAAGAACAAGCGCTGTTCAAAGGTATTTTGTTGATCCCTATCGGTGTCATGGTGGTGGTGTTCCTGCGGGTTATCTGCGGATTGAAAACTTCTGGTACCTTCATGCCGGTACTGATTGCC
>CAIZDF010000531.1 GCA_903931645.1 uncultured Tolumonas sp. | reverse complement strand
GGTAACCACGAGCTGGATACCGGCAACGCACCATTGGCGAATTTCTTACGTCAGATCCGCTTTCCGTTATTGGCCGCTAACTGGGATCTGTCCGGTGAGGCGGAAGATAAACCGACCCGCATGCAAGATCATCCACTGATGGTCAGCTGGCAAAATCCCGCGCATCCGAAACCCTATATTGTGAAATGGGTCGATGACGTACCGGTGGCTATTTTCGGGCTGGTGCTGGAAAACATGCCGGATATCGCAGCCCCCGATGGCGATTCCCAGTTCTTGCCGGTAGTAGAAACAGCCAAAACAATAATCGAACAGATCCACGCTGACGGCATAGAACACATTATTTTACTCAGTCATCTCGGCTTTCCCCGTGATTGCCAGCTGGCGCAGGAAGTGGAGGGTATTTCGCTGATCGTGGGCGGCCACACGCATACTCTGCAAGGTGATTTCGGCGCATTAGGTTTAGCCGATGAACACCCGTATGGTGAACGGTTTAACCGCACCTTCGTGCTGCATGCTGGTTATAACTCGCTGATGGTGGGTTTGGCGGAGGTAGCCTTGTTGTCGGACGGCCAAATGCACATTGAGCAAGGTGGGAATGTCTTACTCACCAGTGAAACCGCGTTACTGCAATCACAACAAGGCGAACCGCTGCCAGCGCCGCAGCAGCGCATCATTCGGCGTTTCTTGCGTAACCAACGGCATGTCGCGATGCTGCAACCTGATTCTGCCATGGAGCGTCTGTTAGCCAATAATTACCGCTCTAAATTACGCCACTATGCCAGCGATCAGGTGGTGTCGTTACCACGTGGTCTGCGTCATGTTCGTATTCCCGATGAACGCGGCGGCAGCCAGGTTGCACCGCTGGTGGCGGAAGCCATGCTGTTTCAGGCGCGAGAAATGGGTGTACCGGTCGATGTCGCGATTTTTAATGCCGGCGGGGCACGTATCTCGTTACCTCCAGGGCCGGTTAGTGCTGCTGAGTTAGCGGGGCGATTGTTGCCGTTTGCTAGCACTATCAGCCATTTTGATGTGCGTGGCGGGCAATTACGCTTAGCGCTGGAAGGGGCGATAGTGAATGCACTGGAACTCGGTGGCAGTGGCAGTTTCCCTTATCCGGCTGATCTGCGTTACAGCTACCATGCCAGTGCACCACGCGGGCAGCGGGTGCGGCAGTTGCACGTTAAAGATCGATCAGGGCGCTGGCAGCTATTCGATGAGCAACGCGATTATCGTTTGATCACCACCAGTTATACCGCGATGGGGAAAGAGGGTTATCACGCGCTGCTGAATCAACGCTCCGAGCCAGAACTGCTTGGTTTGATCATCTCCGACGCCTTTATCAACTATGCGCGTTCGCGCGGAATACTGACGCCACCCCCAGAACCGTTATATCAATTGAATTTCGATCAGCTAATGAGTTAATCGAAGCGACTCGTCAAAGCATAAAAATCGCTAAAAATACTATTTATTGGCCGCTGCTCTGGTATCCTTGGCAGTTAGCCATTTTTAAATCCCCAATAGGTTATGTTATGAGCAAAAAGTTTTATGTTTCGTGGGAAAATCTGCATCGTGAAGCGCGTCGTCTGTCTCGTCGTCAGCTTCCTGCAAGCCAATGGAAAGGCATCTTAGCGGTTAGTCGTGGTGGGTTGGTTCCTGCGGCTATTATGGCGCGTGAACTGGGTATCCGTTTTGTTGATACCATCTGCATTTCCAGCTACGAACATGATTCACAGGGTGATTTAAACGTTCTTAAACGTATTGATGGCGATGGTGAAGGCTTCCTGATCGTTGACGATCTGGTAGATAGCGGTAATACCGCACGCCTGTTGCGTGAAATGTACCCGAAAGCACGACTGGTTACTGTGTTTGCTAAACCGAAAGGCGAGCATCTGGTCGATGATTTCGAAGTGTCTATTCCACAAGACACCTGGATCGAGCAGCCATGGGATATGGTGCACTGCTTTGTTCCGCCAATTTGTGAAGAAAATCAGTAAACAAGCAAGGCTTCCGATGGGAGCCTTTCTTTTTAGTGCGACAAAGAGCATAAATAGAGAAAACCGCTCGCGGAGTCAGTATGTCAGCCCCATCCGACAAGAACTTAAGTGAAACTTTGTTCAACAAAGTTCAGTCCTACAAAATTCGAGAAACCTCCACGATTTCCAGTTCCGGCAATCCATTACCCAGCGAACCGCAAGAGCAGTTCCTGATCGACGGATTGTGCACCCCCTCATGGTTCCGGGTTTTGCGACGGGCATTTTGGATCTGGCAAGGTGCTGAACCTATTGAATTGGAAGAAACTCTGGCTCGCATCGCTACCAGTGATGGCGAACGGACTAACTCACAGCAAATTGATACTGTGCAGGGCTTCATTCCTGGTAACTGGTGTTATGAGTGGAGTCAGGTGGCTGGCGAACATAACCGCAAGGCGAAAGAAGCCGATGAAGCGGGTGAACCCTGGATTGCCAAAAAAGAGTATTTCCTCGCTGCGCGTTACTATTCGATTGCCAGTTATCCGCATCTGAAAGGGGATGAGTTGGCTGAGCAAGCACAAGTGCAAGCCAACATTGCTTATCGTGAAGGTGGCCGTTATCTGCCGGTGCCACTGAAAGAGCTAAAAGTTCCGTTTCGCGGTAAAGAGGTTAAAGGTTATCTGCATCTGCCGCATGATGATCACCCAGTGCCGTTGGTGATGGTGACCGGCGCCATTGATAGTCTGCAGCTCGATTTTATTCGTTTGTTTGAAAAGGTACTGGAACCGCTCGGCATTGGTATGTTGTCGCTCGATCTACCGGGTTGTGGTTATTCCAGCCATTGGCCGTTGGTGGAAGATTCCAGTCGTTTACACCAAGCGGTGCTGCAATATCTGAAAGATGTACCTTGGGTGGATGATCAACGCGTGGGCATGGTGGGTTTCCGTCTCGGCGGGAATGTTGCGGTACGCTTGTCTTATCTGGAACAGTTACGCTTGAAGGCGGTGGTTTGTGTTGGGCCGGGCATGCACAACTATTTTACGGATCCGGCGATATTTGAATTATCACCACCGATGATGCGCGCCAGTCTGGCTAACCGGCTAAATATGGATGCCTCAGATTGGGGGGCTGTACAAAAAAGCTGTCAGGTGTTTTCACTCAAACGCCAAGGGTTGGTGGGGGTGAGTAAAACGCGGGTGCCGATTTTGAGTATCGGGCATCGTCGCGACTTTATTTGCCCGGAAGCGGATATCCGCATGTTGGCGTCATCCAGCTTAAGCGGTAAAGCGGTAGTGCTGGATAAAGAGCCGGTCAAAGAGCAGATGAACCGGATGTTGAGTGAAATTGGTGAATGGTTACGCCTGCATTTTAATCTCTGATCAAGAGATTGCATAAAATAGCTGCGAAATTCCATTGCAGGGGGCGGTTAGCCTCCGGTATAAAGAAGCCCTTCATGGAGGGTTATCGCAGCAATGAAAAGCAAAACCATCGTCGTCAAGCTGGGCACTAGCATTCTTACCGGCGGCACACGTAAACTGGATCAAGCTCATATGGTTGAGTTGGTTCGTCAGTGTGCTGCTTTGCATCGTCATGGGCATCAAGTCGTGGTTGTTACCTCCGGCGCTATCGCCGCAGGTCGTGAGAAGTTGGGTTACCCCGATCTTCCCCCCACTATGCCCAATAAACAGATGCTGGCGGCGGTGGGGCAATGTCACCTGATGCAAGTGTGGCAAAACCTGTTCAGTATCTATGGTTTGCAGATCGGCCAGTTGTTGTTGACCCGAGCCGATCTTGAAGATCGCGAACGCTATCTGAATGCGCGCGATACGCTGCAGACACTGCTGCATAACCGTATTATTCCTGTTATTAACGAAAATGATGCGGTCGCGATTGCCGAAATTAAGGTCGGCGATAATGACAATCTGTCGGCGCGAGCGGCTATTCTGGCTGATGCAGATCTGTTAATTCTGCTGACCGACCAGAAAGGCTTGTTTACCGCC
>CAIZDF010000530.1 GCA_903931645.1 uncultured Tolumonas sp. | reverse complement strand
TAGAGCGCACCCTTGGTAAGGGTGAGGTCCCCAGTTCGACTCTGGGTATCAGCACCATTAAATACGAAGCCCTGCAGGTGACTGCAGGGCTTTTTGTTTATGCTTAATTTCATGCTTTCAACGTCGAGTATAAAAAAGCGGGTTTCCCCGCTCTCGTTGCATTATTTCTTTTTAAATAAGAATTTATTCAACGGTTCCGGATCTGCTATCTGCAGTGTACCTTTGATATCCAATAATTCCTGTTGCAGTTGGTACTCTTCCCAGTCCAAATCTTGCTGATTTTTATTTTTTGCAGAACTTTTCAGGGCTTGAATTTCTTTAAGCCGAGTTTCAATACGCTGTAGTTCCAGTTTTTGCTTCGCTGCTGCCGCGCCCATGTTTAATGTTTTATTGAACTCAGCATCAGCTAGACAAGGCCCGGTATAGTTTTTTTGATTAGCGACTAATTCAACGGCTTTCTCTTGGGTGCATTGCTGATGTAATGCCGACAAATAACCTTTTCGCCACTGTTTAAAATCAGGTTGGGTATCATATTCTGCGCACTGTGCAGCATATTCATCGGCATAACTGAGGTATTTTCCTGACCACGCATCCGCTACGCCACGGGTATGCCAATTGGTTTCAGTACACTGTTGTGCGGTCATTGTGCTACTACAACCAGCTAATAACATGCTGGCACATATGAGGTATTTCATGAGGTTTACTAGAGGTTGGGAATAATACGGAAATCTTAACAGCTAATAATTGTCAGGTGGTAATGATTCAGTTGCAGATCTACGCAGCAACGCATTTGACGGTTGCTGCGTAATTCGATGAGGTTAATGAGTCAGTATGTTGGCTAACGCATTTCCTTGATCATGTAGCTCTTCGAGGCGTTCAGCCAAGCTACCTGGCTCGATACCAAGATGAGCGGCCAAAGGTGAAGGAAAGCGGGTAACAATAACATGTGCGGGGACGCCCGCATTCCAAGCAAATGATACAAACATGGCAAGGCGGATCAAAACTGCTTCGGGGCTCACCGGATGATGAGACAGTGGATCTAGTTGCTGCGATATTGCAGTGACAAAACGCTCAGATAAATTCCAACGGCGAGCCAGCTCAGCGCCTACCAGACTAAAATCATAACCGAGCATTTCCCGTTGCGCATCAATACGGCTGGTACCTTGGCTGATAGCTAGATTGATTAATGAAGCCTCATCAGGAAGTGCAGATTGGATCAGTAATTCGCCAATATTATGTAGCAAAGTACAGGTGAATGCTGTTTCTGGATCTACGGCATGACACTCTTTCGCAAGTGCTTTAGCTATTGTTGCTGTTTGAAAGGTTTCAACCCAAAACTTTGATGTATTAAAGTTTGCTGGTGTTTTGAAGCTGGTCATGATGCCGGAAGCGACCACTAATGAACGCAGAGCATTAAAGCCCAAGCGAATAACCGCTTGTTCAATCGAGGTAATTTCAGCACCTCGACGATATGCAGCAGAATTTGCGAGCTTTAATACTTTGGCACTGATCACCTGATCCATAGCGATCTTATGGGCAATATCCTGAATTTGTGCATTATCGTTAGAAAAATCCTGCATCAATTCATGCAATAGTTTTGGAATTACGGGTAACTGCTTGATCTTACTGAATAGTAGTTCCATTGACATTGGTGTGCCCTCAAGACCTGTATGATGTTTTTATTCGTTAATAATAGCACCGTATGCTGTTAGTTGAGCGTAATCGGCTGAGTATCTGTTATTACGGTTTGGTATTGGCTGATGAGTCAGCATTAAACGTATCAATCGGAACAACCGAAATTCCGCTTTTGTAGGATCCATCAACAACGCGGGTACTATAGGTCAGATAAATCAGCGTGTTATGCGTTTTATCATAGAAACGCACTACGCGTTGTTCCTTAAAGATCAGTGATGTTTTGACATCAAAGACGATTTCCCCAGGGGAGAACTGTTGGTTAATTTTTACAGGTCCAACCCGCGTACAGGAAATAGAGGCATAAGCTCTATCTTCCGCCAAACCTAATCCACCGGAGATACCTCCTGTTTTAGGGCGAGAAAGATAACAAGTCACACCGCTGATTTTGGGATCTTCAAAGGCTTCGATAATGATTTTATGGTTAGGCCCTAATAATTTAAATTCGGTACTTACTTCGCCTATTTGTTCAGAATTTTGTGCATATGACAGTAATGAGAAAAAAGTAAAAATACAGGCTGTAAGTAGACGCATAAAAGGCTCCTTGGTTGAAAGCAGATAATTTCCGATAGCAGAGAGGTTATTACGATCGAAAGCAATGATTCAGTGTAATCGCTATGCTCTTCATTCCTGTTGACTTTTTGCTTAGGATCTTAAATAAGATCTTAGATTTTATGCATACAATCACATTTATTATAAATATAATGAAATCGTGTTTACCCTGAAGAAATGTCATTAATTGACATATTCTGAGAATATCACACGTGAAACTGGTAAAGATGTGCGCGACTGCATCACTTTCGTGTACTGGTTCATTACTTGAAATTCAGGAGACGCTTGATGTCATACATTAAAGGATTAGTGGCTGCTTCTTTCGCTGCTGCCGTGAGCATGGGCAGTGCAGTAGCTCAGGAAGAAAAAGTTTTGCATGTGTATAACTGGAGCGATTATATCGCGGAAGATACCGTTGCTAATTTTGAGAAAGAGACCGGTATCAAGGTTGTATACGATGTGTTTGACAGTAACGAAGTCCTGGAAGCTAAATTATTAGCAGGTAATACCGGCTTCGATATTGTTGTTCCTAGTTCTGATTTTCTGGCTCGTCAGATCCAGGCGGGTGTGTTTCAACAGTTAGACAAAAAGCAGTTGCCTAATCTGAAGAACATGGATGCGGGCACTATGAAGTTGTTGGCGGATAAAGACCCCGATAACGCGCATTCTATGCCATACCTCGGTGGAACAACGGGTATCGGTTTTAATCCGAAAAAAGTTGCTGCTGTGATGGGGCCTGATTTCAAACTGGATAGTTGGGATGCAGTTTTGAAACCAGAAAATCTGTCTAAGCTGAAAAAATGCGGTGTTTCTTTCTTGAATGCGCCGACAGAAATTATGGCGACTGTACTGCATTACATTGGTAAAGATCCAAACAGCACGAATCCGGATGATTACAAAGACGCGGGTAAAGTGCTGACTTCATTACGCCCATACATTTCATATTTCCATTCATCTCAATACATCAATGATTTAGCTAATGGCGATATCTGTGTGGCGATTGGTTGGTCGGGCGATGTGATGCAGGCTGCTAAACGTGCTAAAGAAGCTAAAAACGGTGTGGCAGTTGATTATGTGATCCCGAAAGAAGGTGCATTGGTATTCTATGACATGCTGGCCATTCCAGCTGATGCCAAACATCCGGAAAATGCGCATGCGTTTATTAATTACCTGATGCGCCCAGAAGTGATCGCAAAAGTATCTAACTATGTGTCTTATGCCAGTGGTAATGCGGCATCGTTACCAATGGTCGATGAATCAATACGTAATAACCCAAACATCTATCCGCCTGCAGAATTAAAAGCGAAGATGTTTACGCTGAAAGTCTTACCAGCCAAGATCAACCGCGAAATTACCCGCGAGTGGACCAAGGTTAAAACGGGTAAATAATTATTTATATATAACGATAGGGGCGTCTTAGGCGCCCCTTGATTGTTTCTGGGAAAAATAAGGAACATCGCTGTGGTCGATAAACCAGCCTTAGCATCAACCGAGCCATCAGCTCAACCACTACTGGAAATCCGTAATGTCAGTAAGTTATTCGACGGCATTCCTGCGGTTGATAATGTCAGTCTGACTATTAATAAAGGTGAAATTTTTGCCTTGTTGGGTGCATCAGGTTGCGGTAAATCGACATTGTTACGTTTGTTGGCGGGTTTTGAAACGCCAACCAAAGGGCAAATTATTCTGGATGGGCAGGATCTAGCGAATACACCGCCGTATAAACGTCCAATTAATATGATGTTCCAATCTTATGCGCTATTTCCGCATATGACGGTAGAGCAAAATATTGCATTTGGTTTGAAGCAAGACGGCTTACCAAAAGATGAAATTAACCAGCGTGTGCATGAAATGCTGGAATTGGTACATATGCAACAATTTGCCAAACGTAAACCACACCAGTTATCCGGTGGTCAGCGTCAACGTGTGGCATTAGCCCGTTCTTTGGCGAAACGTCCCAAATTGTTACTGTTGGATGAACCGATGGGGGCGCTGGATAAAAAGCTGCGTGAAAAGATGCAGCTGGAAGTGGTCGATATCATTGAACGCGTTGGCGTAACTTGCGTCATGGTAACCCACGACCAAGAAGAAGCGATGACGATGGCAGGCCGTATTGCCATTATGGATCGTGGTGAATTTGTGCAGATTGGTAGCCCAGAAGAGATCTATGAGCATCCTAACTGTCGTCTGAGTGCTGAATTTATCGGTTCCGTGAATGTGTTTGAAGGCACGTTGATTGAAGATGGCCCAGACTATATGGTTATTCAGTCTGACTCGTTAATGCACCCAATTCAGATCAATCATGGTTCTTCGGTGGCGGAAGGTGTGCCATTGACCGTGGCGTTACGTCCGGAAAAAATTCATTTCCGTGATGATATTCCTTCTGATCATTCTAACTATGACCGCGGTATTGTTGAGAATATTGCCTATATGGGTGATATCTCTATTTACCATGTCCGCTTGAAAAGCGGCAAACTGGTCACGGTGACATTACCCAACGTTAATCGTTTCCGGACCGGTGTACCGACTTGGGGTGATGAAGTTTATCTGTGTTGGGATCCTGATTCCTGCGTGGTGCTGACAATATGAGTCTTGATACGTTGCGACAGTTACCATTCTTGGGCTGGTTGCCACGCGGCCGGCATTTAGTTATTGCTATCCCTTATTTGTGGATGCTGCTGTTTTTCCTGATCCCCTTTGCCCTTATTTTGAAGATCAGTTTTGCGGAGGTGCAGATTGCGATCCCTCCATATACCGATCTGGTTTCTTATGCTGAGGAAAAACTGAACTTTGTTTTTAATCTGGGTAACTATCTCTATCTCTTGGACGATGAGATGTATCTGGATTCCTATCTGCAATCGATCCAAGTGGCCAGCATATCCACGTTGCTGTGTTTGCTAATTGGTTATCCGATGGCATGGGCAATTGTTCACTCTTCACCGGCGGTACGTAATGCTTTATTGATGCTGGTTGTGTTACCAAGCTGGACTTCATTTTTGATCCGCGTTTATGCTTGGATCGGTATTTTGAAAAACAATGGTTTAATCAATAACCTACTGATGTGGTTGGGGATTGTTGATGAACCACTGACACTGTTACACACCAATGCCGCCGTATATGTCGGTATTGTGTATGCCTATCTGCCATTTATGATCTTGCCTATATATACCGCATTGATGCGTATGGATTATTCACTGGTGGAAGCGGCTTCGGATCTCGGCGCTCGTCCGTACCGGACGTTTCTGTCAATCACGCTACCACTGACTAAAAGCGGTATTATTGCCGGTTCCATGCTGGTATTTATTCCCGCGGTCGGTGAGTTTGTGATCCCTGAATTATTGGGTGGTCCGGACTCTTTGCTGATTGGTCGTGTGTTATGGCAGGAGTTCTTTAACAATCGTGACTGGCCAGTGGCATCGGCAGTGGCGGTCGTTATGCTGATGATCTTGATGGTGCCGATCATCTGGTTTTATCGTTATCAACATCGCGAAATGCAGGAGAGTGCATCATGACGCCGATCCCGCAAGTGAAGTCGAAGTTCCGGACCTGCATCTTATTCGCCGGTTTCGCCTTTTTGTATTTGCCCATCGTGTTACTGATCGTGTTTTCATTCAATGAATCCCGACTGGTTACGGTGTGGTCTGGGTTTTCCATTAAATGGTACGGCGAGTTATTCGCTGACAAACTGATGATGAATGGGGTGACACTGAGTTTATCGATCGGTATCATGAGTGCCAGTATGGCGGTGGTTATTGGTACACTGGCGGCTTTTGTGCTGACCCGGATTGGTAATTTCCGCGGTCAAACCAGTTTTGCGTTTTTGATGACTGCACCGATGGTGATGCCGGAAGTGATCACAGGTCTGGCCTTACTCTTATTGTTCGTTGCCATGTCAAAAATGTTTGGTTGGCCGACACAACGTGGAGCAATGACGATTTGGATCGCGCATGTGACCTTTACTGCGGCATATGTCACCGTCATCGTGCGTTCCCGATTACAAGAGCTGGATCGTTCCATTGAGGAAGCGGCACAGGATCTGGGAGCAACTCCGTTTAAAGTATTCTTTTTGATCACATTGCCATCGATTGCTCCGGCGATTGCCGCTGGTTGGTTATTAGGTTTTACACTGTCAGTTGATGATCTGGTGATTACCAGTTTCGTCTCTGGGCCGAATGCAACCACATTGCCGATGGTGGTATTTTCCAGCGTGCGATTGGGTGTGAGCCCGAAAATCAATGCGTTAGCGACCCTGATCATCTTAGTCGTTTCTATTGCGACATTTATCGGGTGGTGGATGATGGCGGCTGCGGAAAAACGTCGTAAAGCGGAGATTGCCGTGGCAATGCAAAACAGCTGATGAAATGACTCGATACTCATCTGCCCATGTGAAAGCGGTCTGAGGTATTTGCCGGTTCATATACATCAAAGGCTTAACTTCGGTTAGGCCTTTTTGCTTTTTGGCCTACCGGCTGTCAGCTATACTATATTCCCTTATATTTGGACTGGTGATATTGGGATGACTACAGAGCAGGGACAGTATTATCGCTGGGTGACTTTTGCCGGGATTGCTTCATCAGCGACTGCTGGTCTACTGATCATCGGCAAATTGACGGCTTGGTTAATGACTGGGTCATCCAGCTTGCTGGCATCGTTAACCGATTCAATGATGGATATCAGTGCGTCATTGATCAGCCTGATGGCCGTACGGTATGCCTTGATCCCGGCTGACGACAATCATCAGTTTGGACATGGGAAGGCGGAATCATTGGCGAGTCTGGCGCAGGCGGCCTTTATCACTGGCTCTGCTGTCGTGTTATTAATGCATGGTCTGGATGCCTTGGTGGATCCAAAACCGTTACAGCATATTGGTGTTGGGATCTGGATCAGCATTGCTTCCTTGGCGCTAACTTTAGTGCTGGTGTCTTTTCAAACGTATGTGATCAAACTGACGGGAAGTCAGGCCGTCAAAGCGGATTCTTTGCATTATCGTTCGGATGTATTACTGAATGCCGCGGTTTTGCTGGCGTTAGTGTTGTCCTCGCAAGGATTCGCTAATGCCGATGCGATCTTTGCTATTTTACTGGGCGGGTATATCCTGTGGAGCGCTTTGCAAATTGGTTATGATGCAATCCAGACGTTATTAGATCGTCAATTGCCAGATGAAGAGTGTCAGCAGATTAGTGACATCTGTTGTGCAGTAGAAGGTGTTCGTGGGATCCATGATCTTAAGACACGAATTTCAGGCCCTATGCGTTTCATCCAGTTGCATCTGGAATTAGATGACGATTTACCGCTGGTGAAAGCGCATGAATTAGCTGATTTAGCTGAAATGCAGCTGAAAATACAATTTCCGATTTCAGATATTTTAATTCATATGGACCCCATTTCTGTGCTGCCCAAAGAGCATGTAAATCATAAGCCATGAAACGAGGCGGTTAGGGAGTAATATGGCCTGCAATAAATGCGTTAAGAGAGAAAAAGCCTGGCAGACGATTCGGGATGAAGCGGTGCAAATGGCAGCGGAAGAGCCCATGCTGGCCAGTTTCTTTCATTCCACCATTATTAATCATGACAGTCTGGGCGCGGCACTCAGCTTTCAGCTGGCCAATAAGTTGGGCAGCCTGACGATGCCACCGATTGTGTTGCGTGAAGTTATTGAACAAGCAGTGCGTATTGACCCCACCATTTTAGATGCCGTGGCCTGTGATATCTGTGCGGTGACTGAGCGTGATCCAGCGGTGACTTATTTGTCTACGCCGTTGCTGTATCTGAAAGGTTTTCAGGCCTTGCAGGCCTACCGAATTGCCCATTGGTTGTGGCTACAAGGCCGTAAATCACTGGCGTTATTTCTGCAGCATCAGATCTCTGTGGTGTACGGTGTGGATATTCACCCTGCGGCGCAAATTGGTTTCGGTATTATGCTCGATCATGCGACTGGTATCGTGATTGGTGAAACTGCAGTGGTGGGTAATGACGTTTCTATTCTGCAGAACGTGACATTGGGCGGAACCGGTAAAGAACACGGTGATCGTCATCCTAAGATCCGTGAAGGGGTGATGATTGGCGCGGGTGCCAAAATTCTGGGCAATATTGAAGTGGGTGAAGGGGCCAAAATTGGTGCCGGTAGTGTGGTGCTGTCTCCTGTTCCTCCGCATACCACGGTAGTGGGTGTACCAGCGAAAATAGTTGGACATCCATCCACGCTAAAACCATCTCTGAGTATGGAACAAGATATTTAACGGGGCGAAAGCCCCGTTTTTATCAGCGGAGGAAACATGTCTAAACCGATTGCCGGTGTGCTGTTGTTCGGTATGTGGGGGCTTTACCTTTGTTATTTGTTCCTTGGGTTCTCTCCTTGGCCCAGTGCCATTCTGGCTTGGAGTGCGGCCTTATTATTAGGGCCCAGACTGGATAAAGCCGCGCGACGACAGTGTAGTATTTTGTATGGTGCCGGACTGTTGTTATTGCTGTTCTGTTGGCTCAATGGGGTTCGCTTTTCGGCCAAAGAACTGTTCTTACCTAACCTGGATATGGTGGCGCTATTTACCGCCGTCAGCACGCTGAATCTGGCCACCAGTGCACTCTCTGATAATCAGCAGCCTAATTGGCGTGGCTGGCGCGGTTTAGCCAGCTCATTGCTCGGTGTCAGTTTGCTGGGTGCCGTGATCAATATGTCGGTGTTATTTGTGGTTGGTGACCGACTGGCGGTCAACGGCACATTAGATCGACGACAGGTGATTATTCTTAACCGGATCTATTGTGGCGCTGCATTCTGGTCGCCCTTTTTTATCGCTATGGCGGTGGCACTGACCTATGCCCCCGGTATGCAGTTTTCACGTATTTTACCGTTTGGATTGTTAGCGGCCCTTGGTGCGATGGTGATTACTTCTTGGGATGTCTGGCGGCTGGGGATTGGTGATTTTGAGGGTTATCCATTACGTCTGCAGACATTACGTTTACCACTCCTGTTGTGTATTGCCGTATTAGTGGGGAAATGGTGGTGGCCAACACTCACTATCACCGGCATTATTGCGCTGATGGCGCCACTCGTTTCGCTGTTAC
>CAIZDF010000529.1 GCA_903931645.1 uncultured Tolumonas sp. | reverse complement strand
GCTGATTTTTTGTCTGGGGTCACCGCATTAATCACACAATATCGTTTTGAGTTTAAACAACCGTTTTCCGTGGGCATCGGCTTACCCGGCGCCATTAGCCCGGATACCGGCCGGATCAAAAATTCCAATATTTTGATCCTGAACGGTGAAGATCTGCGGGCCGATCTGGAACAGCGATTAAATCAGCCAGTGGCACTCGCCAATGATGCCGATTGTTTTGCGTTATCCGAAGCGGTCGATGGAGCCGGGAAAGAGGGCAAAACGGTGTTTGGTGCTATTTTAGGCACCGGTTGTGGTGGCGGCGTCGTGGTCAATAAACAGCTACTCAGTGGCCCGAATGCCATTGCCGGCGAATGGGGACATAACTCATTACCGGGTTATCAGCCGGAAAAAGATGGCCTGTCACAGCCTTGTTATTGTGGTCGTAGTAACTGCTTGGAACGTTTTTTGTCCGGGACTGGTTTTGCTTCGCGCTTTAACCAACTCCACAATACACAACTGGATTCGGCTCAAATCATGGCCGCTAAACAGCAAGGTGATGTGCGGGCAGAACAACATTACCAACATCTGTTGGATGCCTTGGGGCGCAGTCTGGCCAGCGTGATCAACTTGATTGATCCACATGTCATTGTGTTAGGCGGTGGATTATCAAATGTGGAATCGTTATATCAGGATCTACCGGCTGCGGTATTGCCGTATGTATTTTCTGATCACTGCCATACCCAGATTGTCAAAGCCAGACACGGCGATAGCAGTGGCGTACGCGGTGCCGCCTGGTTACCCAGTCTTGCATAAAACAAAACCCGCCAATTGTTATCTACAGTTGGCGGGTTTAAATATCAGCAGATAAGAAAATTACTGAACTGGTGCATAACCTTGCTGAACAACTGGGGCTGCATAGCCAGAGTTCACATTGCTAACCAGTGATGCAGTAGTACGACCACCAGCATCCACTAAACGAACGCGGGAACCGATCTGGAAATTAGGATCCATTTTTTGTACGACGGCGATAGTCTGGCCATTATCCAGACGAATTTCGACTTCCATACCGGTTGTTTTGCCAGTCTGATTCTGAATAGCGTTACCCGCCAGACCACCAGCAACTACACCACCCACGGTAGCCAGTTTCTTACCTGCACCGCCACCCACAGAATGACCTAACAAGCCACCGACAACCGCACCAGCAACTGCACCGATTGGCATATTGCTGCTGTCATCCTGAATATTAACCTGACGGATGTTGGTTACAGTACCGTAACTGACGTTTTGTACGATGCCAGCACGATTCGACTGATAGGTATTGCCGGAATAGTTGTCAGCACAACCAGAAGCTACGAACATTGCAGCAGCAACGCTCAAAACCACACCAAATTTAAATTTCATACGAGCCCTTCCCTTACATCATTGTTGTCATTACACCATGAACGCAAAGACACGGTGTCACCACGGCGATACTGACACTGATTACAGTTGAATAATTGGTTAATTAGCCAATCTCAATAATCGCCGCAACGATATAACTTTCTCTGACAAGACGCAATGCACAGAAAAACGGTTGCGTTACAATATGTACGACCTTATTTGAGAATAGATCATGCAGCAGGTATTTCAGGATATATTTAGTGCCGTCACCGAAGAGGAACTCTCGGAACACACGCATCAGTTGGTCTATGCCTATGATACGTGCCTGCCGCCGCTGTATGCGTTTCAGGTCACCTTCCCCCGGCTGGAATGGGTGTTATCCGGCAATTATCAGAATGTGCTGTGCGACAGTCATGGCGATAAAATTGAACATCGGCTGACCACCGGCCAGTTCTTGTTTGTACCCGCCAACTGCTGGAATAAACCGCTGTGGCAGGAAGATGTCTGCGTATTAAGCCTGTTATTTGGCCGCCGCCAGCTAGGTTTAAGTCTGGTCAACTGGAGCCAGCAGCAACAAAGTTTTATCGACGTACAAAAACACAGTTATCCGCTATCGGCGAAAAGCCCGGTGCACAGCATGTTGCAGGCATTGAGCGATCTGCAGCAATCGGAACTTGAAGCCCCCCGCAGCCTGCAATTGCAGCTCATGACCGTGCTGACTTTTACACAGGAATTATTGCGCCAGCCACTGCCGGATAAATACCAACGCGCACACAGTGTGTTTCAGCGGATCTGTATCTACGTGCAGGAAAACTTTCATAAAGCCATTAACCGCGACTCGGTGGCGGATCGGTTTAATATCAGCCCCAACCACCTATCTCGTTTGTTCCGCCAGCAAGGCCACATGAATTTTGCCGACTACATGGTGTATGTACGCATCGACCGCGCTAAATTTATGTTGCGCCGTTATCCAATGCATTTAGAAGAGATCGCGCATCGCTGCGGTTTTCGGGACACCAACTATTTTTGCCGGGTATTTAAGAAAAAGACCGGTCGCACACCCACTGAATATCGTTTGGAAAAATAGCGGATCGAACGATCCGCCGAAAGGGACGCATATTGAAAGGAACACACATTAAAAGGAACGCACACACTTCAGGTTTTACATTTGCAATTCTTGTTGTAGCAACGCACACAACGCAGCCGCATTGGGTGCCTGACGTAATTGTTGCCGGAATTCGTCATACATCATGCGCCGCGCTAAGCGCGAAAAAATACGCAGATGCTCATCAGCACCTTGCTGCGCATTCAACGTCAGCATGATCACCAAATCGACCGGTTGGCCATCTAACGAACCCCAATCTACCGGCTGGGCTAATCGGGCAATACTGATCGCCGAATGGTCGATGGCGTCAGTTTTCGCATGCGGGATGGCAATACCATGTCCAAGCCCGGTCGAATAAGCTTCTTCGCGTTGCCAGAGTGTTTCTTCCAACTGTAACGATTGCTGTGTTCGCCCTGCCAGCCAGAGCGTGTCCACCATGCCTTTCAGCACTTCGGCTTTATTGCGCCAATCAGCCTGTAAGGTAATGCACTCTTCACTCAGCATGGAACGCACTTCGGCCACCGAGCCAGTATTTAAGCTCGCCAACACCTGTTCACTGTTGGCACATGCACAAACCTCGGCCAGTAATTCACGACATTGCTCGGCATTCAGTTGCGATAATAATGCCTTAGTTTCGGCAATCTGCGGTGTAGCCAGACTCAGTTCATCCAGCCCGATGCCCAGTAACAGCGGTAGGAAGCGTCGATCACTGGCTAATTCGCCACATAAGCCGATCCAGCGGCCGTGTTGATGCGCCTGCAAGACCATTTGCCGTAATAAGATCCATAACGCTGGATGTGCACTTTGGTAATAACGCGCGACCTGCGGGTTATTGCGATCAACGGCCAGTAAATATTGCGTGAGATCGTTACTGCCAATACTGAAGAAATCGACCAGTGGACAAAAGGCGCTAATTTGTAATGCGGCGGCGGGGATCTCCAGCATGATACCGAGTAAAAATTGCGCATGAGGAATATGCGCTGATTGTAATCCGGCCTGCTCTTCGGCCATTAACTGCCGCGCCCAGATGACCTCTTCGGGTTGTAACACCATCGGCAACATGACTTTTAACGGGCCATGGACTGCTGCACGCAATAACGCACGGAGCTGAGCACGAAATAAGGTTTCCTGATAAGGGTAAAGACGGATACCGCGTAAACCGAGAAATGGGTTGGTTTCTGCTATTGGTGGCAGATAAGCCACCGGTTTGTCGCCACCAATATCGAAGGTACGAATGATCACCGATTTTCCGGTTGCTGCCGTTAATACCGCAGCATAGGCCTGATACTGCTCCTCTTCATCCGGGGGTTGCTCGCGATCCATAAACAGCATTTCAGTGCGAAACAGACCGATGCCTTCCGCGCCAGATTGAAACGCAAGCAGCGCATCTGACGCCGAAGCAATATTGGCCGCAATCTCTAATCGTTGACCATCCGCACTGACACCCGGCGCCTGGCTACGCATTTGTAATTGCTGTAGCCGTTTTAGTTTGATCTGCTCATCTAACGCATAATAACGTTCCGCCACAGCATCGGGTTGTAACAAACAAAACCCTGCATTGGCATCAACCCACACCATTTGCCCAGCTGATTGATACAGACGACTATCGTACATACCAGTCAGCACTGGGATCCCGGCTGCACGAGCCAAAATCACCGCATGTGATGTGCGTGCCGCTTTGGTGAGTAATAACGCACGTAAATGCTGTCGATCAAGCGATAAAAACTGGCTGGGCGTTAGCTCATCAGCCAGCACAACACTGGCCGTTTGCAGCTGTAATGTTTTCGCCTTCGCCCATGTCGGATAAATCAACACCAGCAATTGCTGACAAATATCGCGCAGATCCAATTC
>CAIZDF010000528.1 GCA_903931645.1 uncultured Tolumonas sp. | reverse complement strand
GCTGTTCCCGCAATTTCTGCATGCTGATTACCCGCTGTGGTCACAAGCGCTGATTTTATCTATCACTTGTGTGTTAGTGGATGTCATTGTCATGCTGGGTTATGCCGCGCTGGCGGCTCCGCTGACGCATCTGGTACAAAATGAAAAAGGCATGCGTACTCAAAACCGCATTTTTGGTTCCCTGTTTATTGCTGCAGGCGCCTTACTTTCCGGCGCCTCGCGTTAGATGAGATTAAAGACTGTTTAGCCGGATACTTTTCCGGCTTACACCATAAATAGTGGCGATCTTCCCGCCGATAAAAATCAGTTAGTTAATCGATTTGTGATCGCTGTGTTATATATAGATAAAAAAACACTGGTGTATCTAACTCTGAGAACAATTAAGTTGGCTGATAAATATACATTTCACTAGACTCGCTTATGGGCTTTATTTATTCGTCTGTAGGTGATGGCATGCTGACTTGGATTTTGAATTGTTCGATTCGCCGCTTTGTACTGATTTTTTCTGTGTTGCTGATTCTGATTCTGAGTAGTTATTTGGTTTGGCGTGATGCTGCGCAACAGACGATAGAAAAACTATATCAACAAGATAAAGCAAACGCTGAGCAATCATTACTGATGCAGGAATTACGTTATTCGTCAGTGCAGATCCAGCAATATCTGACCGATGCCTCACTCACTGGTGACTCTGAATCGGTTACTGATGCCAAACACTATGCCGATCTTTTGTTAACGCAACAGGCCGCACTAACTAAGTTAGGCAAGGCGGAATATCTCAATAAACTTCCAGAATGGATCCCACAACAGATTAAAATTGGCGAAGAGATGACCCAAGCTTATTTGTCCGGCAATAAAACGCGGGGCGAAGAGCTGATGAAGAAATCACCGGATGGTTTTGATTGGTTGTCAGATCAAATCGGCAATAGCGTCGCCAACCAGAATAAACAACTGGCTCAGGCCAGCCTAGCGGCGCAAACAGAAATCCAAAAGCAGGAACAGTCGCTGTATACCATGAACACCTGGTTTTCCAGTGTCGTCATGCTCTTGGTACTGCTGGCCTTATTTTCATTACGCTGGAAAGTAAATCACTCTATTAATGAATTACGTCAGCATCTGAAAGTGATGACTGAAACGGGCAATAACCTTTCTTACCGTTTGCCTACCACGAATAAAAATGAGTTCTCTCAAGTTGCTTCTATGCTGAATGGCCTGATGGAAAGCCTCGATCATGTGATCTCTACCATTCAAGAAACCTCTAACGTTGCGGCCAGACAGGTCGCCGAGTTAAGAACATCGTCTGAATCGACGGAAAAAGGCATGGGCCAAATGTTTGAGCAGGCTGATATGCTCAATGATGCGGTCACCGAAATGATGGATACACTGCGCAATATTACCGAAAGCACCCATGCTGCCAGAGAGCACACGCAAGGTTCTCGTGATCAAGCAGATGAAGGTTTAGCTAAAGTTGAGCAGACAGTCGTCTTGATTCAAAAAGTAGCGGGCAATATTGCACGTTCTACGCAAGCAATTTTGCAACTGCAAGCTGACAGCGCCACGATTGGCGATATTGTGAATTTAATTAAAAACATTTCCGAACAGACTAATTTGCTGGCACTGAATGCGGCTATCGAAGCGGCCAGAGCGGGGGAAGCGGGGCGTGGGTTTGCGGTGGTGGCAGATGAAGTGCGTTCACTGGCCAACCGAACCCAGGCTTCCACCGCAGAAATACAGAAAAAAATTGAGCAACTACAACACCAGACGAAAGTGACGGTAGGCTTAATGGAAGAAACTCAAGCTGTTGGTGGGCAAGCAGTAGAGCAAGCCGAACAAGCTGGGCAGACGCTGACAGAAATTGTGCAGATCGTTGGTCAGATCGCTGATATGAATACCCAAATTGCCGTTGCTGCAGAACAGCAAGCCAAG
>CAIZDF010000527.1 GCA_903931645.1 uncultured Tolumonas sp. | reverse complement strand
GTCTGATTACGCAAAAGGTGCATTGACCTGCGTGCGTGAAATCATCCAGCTGGCGCGTAAACACCAGGTGCCGGTGCTGATTGATCCGAAGGGTGATAGCTTTGAAAAATATCGTGGTGCGACCTTAATCAAACCGAATATGGTGGAATTTGAAGCAATCGTCGGTAAGGTTAAAAACGAAGAAGATTTGATTGCCAAAGGTCAGGCATTACTGCAAGAGCTGGATCTGGAAGCCTTGCTGGTGACGCGTTCTGAACACGGCATGTTGTTGCTGCGTAAAAACGGGGCGGTGTTAACACTGCATACGCAGGCTCGCGAAGTGTTTGATGTCACTGGTGCCGGCGACACGGTAGTCGGTTCATTAGCCACCGCACTGTCGGCCGGTAAATCACTGGAAGAAGCCTGTGCGATAGCCAACAGTGCAGCAGGGGTAGTGGTCGCTAAACTGGGTACTTCAACCGTCAGCCCGCAAGAGCTGGCGCAGGCACTGCATGAACACAGCAGCACTGAGCAGGCATTTGGCGTAATGAGTGAAGCCGAGCTGAAAACCGCTGTGTTAGCTGCACGTCGTCGCGGTGAGAAGATCGTGATGACCAATGGTTGTTTCGACATTCTGCATGCCGGCCATGTCTCTTATCTGAAAGCGGCGCATAAACTGGGTGATCGTCTGATCGTTGCCGTAAACACCGATGCGTCGGTGCGTCGTCTGAAAGGCGAAAAACGCCCCATCGTGCCGGAAGATCAACGTATGGCGGTATTGGCCGGTCTGGATTCCGTCGACTGGGTGGTGCCATTTACCGAAGATACCCCACAACGCGTGATTGCCGCGATCCTGCCGGATCTGCTGGTTAAAGGTGGTGATTATCAGCCACAAGATATTGCCGGTTATGCAGAGGTCACTACCAACGGTGGCGAAGTGCGGGTGTTGCACTTTGAAGACGGTTGCTCCACCAGCAATATCGTGAAAACCATCATTGAACGCGAATGTAAATAAACCTGCACGACATCCTGTTCCTGCGGGGCAGGATGTCGCAATTTGTCACACTTGTGGCATAGCTTTGCCAATTCTCTTTGTTTAACTAAAGATATTCTAATTAAACGGATATCTTTCATGCGTTATCTCACTCTTCTTCTTTTGCTTTGCTTGTCCGTTTGGGGGCTGGCATTGCCATCCGGTGCACTGGAACAGGGTTTTATGTTCTGGCGCAATCAAGGTATCAATTTATCCGGTTTGATTGCTGTTGCCCTGATGGGGGCATTGATCTTGATGGCAACGCGTCCACATTGGCTGGAACAACGCCTAGGCGGGTTGGATCATATGTATCAGCTACACAAATGGAGCGGGATCACGGCGGGTTCTATGGTGATCGTGCACTGGTTGCTGACCAAATCGCCGCGCTGGTTAGTGGATTGGGGCTTACTGCAGCTCGGACCAAGACCCGCTGGTGCACATGTCTCTGACGCCTGGCGTGGCATTGCCAAAGAGGCGGGTGAATACTGCTTCTATGCAATGATCCTGTTTATCATCATCAGTCTTGTGAAAATATTACCGTATGGTCGCTTCCGCCAGATCCACAAAGTGGGCGCAGTACTGTTTTTGTTGGCGGCATTTCATAGTGTTTATCTGTTGCCTGACCAACTCCGTTGGGCGCCGTTTGGTTTGCTGACGCTCACGGTAAGTGGGCTTGGCAGTCTGGCCGCATTATGGAGCCTGTTTGGTCAGAGTGGTCGTATGCAACGTTATCTCGGGCAGGTGTATGCCATCCACCGGCATGAGGGGAATGTGCTGGAGTTGGAAATTACCTTACCGACTGATTTCAGTGATGAGTACTTACCGGGCCAGTTTGCGTTATTGACGTTTGATAAACAGGAAGGTGCGCACCCGTTTACCATCGTGCGGGAAGATGTGCAAAATGGCAGTATTACGTTCGCTATTAAAGCGTTGGGCGATTATACCCGTCAGTTGGCTACACAAATTCAGCTCGGTGATCCGGTGACTATCGAAGGCCCGTATGGCCGGTTCGTGCTGCCGGAAGCCAAATCACAAGAGTATTGGATCGCAGGTGGTATTGGCATTACCCCGTTTATTGCCTGGTTGGAAGGCTTGGCTGCGGAAGGCGAACGCCGTCCGGCAGCACATCTGTATTATTGTGTGAATAGTCAGCAAGAAATTTTATTTGCCGACCGCTTACAACAACTGGCGAAATTAACTGGTGTCAAAGTCACCATTGTCGATCGCCAGATCGATGGCTTTCTCGATGCCTCCCGGCTGAACATTGATGAAGACACACAATTGTGGTTTTGTGGCCCGAAAGGGATGCGTACGATGTTATTAACGCATGTACCTGCAGCTCAGCTGCATTATGAGC
>CAIZDF010000526.1 GCA_903931645.1 uncultured Tolumonas sp. | reverse complement strand
GATCAAAAATGGCGGCGCGTCTTTGGTAATATAATTTTCCGGATTAGTCGTTGCTATGATATTTTTTGGCACTAACCCAATTTGTTTTCTCATTAAGAATGATTCAAAAGAGTCAGGAGTTGAATGTTTTTGTCCGTCCAAACCAATTTTGCCCCATTGCTCATCCATCGTTAAGAAATTAATTGGGGTATACCACGCAACAACCGCCTGCACCTTAGTTGACACATCAGGGTAACCCAGCTTTGGATCTTCCAGTTCTTTCACATCACCAGAAACACCAGCTAATGCCACTAGATTTCCACCGGCTGAACCACCCATTAAGATAATATTGTCTGGATCAAAGTTATATTTCTTCGCATTTGCCCGCACAAACTTGATCGCTGCTTTTACATCATTGATCTGCGCAGGCCAAGCAGCTTCAGGGCTTAGACGATAGTTGATATTTGCAACAGCATACCCTTTTTGTAAGCCATACAGTGCAGGCACCAGTTGGTTGTCTGTTTTATCACAGCCAAAGAATGCGCCACCATGTACATTAATAATCACCGGATATTTAAGCTTCCACTGTTCTGGCAGGAAGATATCCATTTTTTCGGCTTTAGATACATTGGCATAACTTACATCAAGATATTTGTGTGTTACACGCGATGTATCTGGTGCTTCACCGCAACCGTTAGGCCCAGGTGGTGGACCTTGAATTTTTCTGCCATGCCAATCGGCTGGCATTTTCACATCGGCAAGTGCCGTCGTAGCACCAAATAATGAGCTGATAGTCAGTGTGATAAGTGCGGAATTTAACAACTTCATGTCATCGTCCTTTGTTATGAGAGTTTTACCACTTTACTGGTTAGAGTAGCTCTAATGTCAATCGAATAACTTAAATGATAAATTGACTTATCTAGTTGATATTTATTAATTTTTATTCAAGTAACACTTTGAAACATAGTTACTGATGATTCAAATCACATTTTAACTCCTATTTTTAGAATGAATATTTTCAAATGAAGCCAAAGCATAAATATTGATAATAATTTAATCGATCAGAAATACAGTTTTCATTTTTACAATAATCATGTGTGATATTATTAATAAAACCGACATTGGCAGATTAGTTATGATTGACGCACAAGAATCATCAAACCCAATTTTTACTTACTTAAAAAAACAACATGTATTATCTTTATGTTGCTCATTCGATGAGGATATCTGGTGCGCCAACTGTTTTTATGTATTTGATGAAGAAAACGTTGCATTTTACTTAATGACATCAACAGAAAGCCGGCATAGTAAATTAATGCTTAATAATAACCTGGTAGCGGGAACAGTGAACGGGCAACCTAAAAACATTTCATTAATTAAAGGCATTCAATATAAAGGGGTTATCTCGTTGTTGGCTGAAGAAAACAAGACAGACGCCATTTCTTTATATACCAAACGCTTTCCTATCGCTAAAATAAAATCATTACCACTCTGGAAGATTGAGATTTCAGAATTGAAATACACTAATAACATTCTTGGCTTTGGAAAAAAATCGGATTGGCATCGAACATAAAGAAAAGAGCACCTATCAATAATATATGGTGCTCTTTTCTATTTATTGTTCTATTAGAAAAACAGAGACCAGATGTGATGAAATGGCATGATCAGGATCAGTGCAGGCAGTAAATTGGCAACCGGAAACACTTTAATGCCACAAATGCGCAACCCTGTTGCTAACATGATCAACCCGCCAGTCGCGGAAAAATCCCCCATCATAGCTGGCGTGGTCAATGGCAAAATATGCGTGGCACCTACCGCCAACAATAGCTGTATTGTAAGCTGAGGGATAGCAATCGCCGCAACAGAATAGCCGAGTGCCGTAGCAAATATCGCCGAGGTAAACAGATCTAATATTGTTTTCACATACAAAATAGAAGGATCACCCGTCATCCCTTCGGTCATTGCACCAAATATACCGGTACCACTGGCGCAAAATAGCACCAGAATAGCGACAAACTTTTCCTGAAATTCTTCGTGGGTAATACCACCTTGCGGTGGTGATATTTTGTCAGCAAAAGAACGGGCGATACCGCCTATTTTCCCTATGTTCTTTTCCAGATAAAAAACTTCACCCAGAATAGCGCCGATCACGAGAGATAATACAACTGCTGGTAGGAAATGAACTTTAACGATGAGTGCGATCCCTAACCCCATCGATGCCAAACCAAATGTTTGTGGTAATGAAGTTCTAATTCGCTCAGGCAGTTTAGCGCCAAGGAATGCGCCCGACATTCCGCCCATAACAACAGCCGTACCGTTTATATATGGTCCTATTAGCATGTTTGATCCTTAAATTATATTTAATGGTAATTAAAAATCACTCACTACCCCACCGTGGCAACTTCGGAACTTCTAAACCAAATAAATCAAGCGCTCTACCAACACTGTGAGTAATAACATCGTCTATCGATTGCGGTTTTTGATATAGAGCCGGAACAGGAGGAAAAATAATTCCTCCCATTTCAGTAACCCATTGCATATTTCGTAAGTGACCGAGATTTAATGGCGTTTCTCGTGCCATTAAAACTAAACGTCGGCGCTCTTTGAGCACAACATCCGCAGCGCGTGTCAGCAAGTTATCCGCCATGTTGTTGGCAATCGCGGCCAACGAACGCATGGAACATGGCGCAATCAGCATTCCCAACGTTTGAAATGAACCACTCGCAATCGATGCACCGATATTGCCAATTTGGTGAACCACATCAGCCAATGCCTCAACATCCGATTTGGTATAAGCAGTTTCCAGACTACGGGTTAATTCCGCCCCCTTGGAAACCACCAGATGCACTTCTATATCCATCGGTTTGAGTAGTTGCAGTGCTTTGACACCATATTCAAAACCGGTTGCTCCGGAGATCCCAACGATGATCCGACGTTTAGTCACTTACAAAACCCCTTATTTAAAATCCGGTACAAATTTCTTCACATCCACATCCATGAATTTTGAACGCTCAAAATGGGCTTTAAGATGGAATGGCACCGTACAATCAAAGATGGTTTTGCATGACATTCCTGGTTGCAGAATGCTTGGGCTATATTCCGGCACTTGTGACGGATCGAGCGGATGGCAGCGCACACCGGGAATAAAGACGGTATCGACGTCGCCCTGATAACGGGTTTGCATGGCCCACAAAACATCGTCGGTATCGAAAATATCGACATCTTCATCGACTAAAATGACATGCTTTAATTCTGGGAAAGCAGAAAATGCCAATAACGCCGCCTGACGCTGACGCCCTTCATCGACTGCGGCTGCTTTCTTAAACTGCATAACAGCTAAGAACTTACCGCCACCGGACGAGTGCGCATTCACATTCAACAACTTGCCCGGCATCGCGCGATCCACCATGTCGAGAATACTGGCTTCGGTCGGAATACCGGCCATGCTGACATGCTCTTCACTCGGGCCGATGGTGGTTTGTAAAATCGGTGAAAAACGATGTGTCACAGCGGTGACTTTAATTACTGGAATAGCGGCCTTCGCTTCGCCGGTATAACCCGGAAATTCCGGCATGGCTTTACCTGTGTTGGTGTTTTGATCTTCTCGCACTCTCACATTCGGCAGTAATTCACCTTCAATGACAATTTCTGCATGAGCAATGGCGCGCGCTGGAATCGTGACACAATTAACCAACTCAACCGCTTTGTTACGAATAGCACCGGCAACTTGCAGTTCATCGAAACCAAGTGGTGTGGTTGGCGGTTCAAAACAGGCTGCAATCTCAATCGCCGGATCAACACCAATACTGATCGATATTGGCAGTGGCTCGTTCTTGGCTTCTGCTTTTATACGGAATGCATCGATATGACGACCGGGGGTTAACCACATCGACAGCTCATCTTTGCTCTGCATACAAAGACGATGAATCGTGATATCCGACTCGCCGGTTTCAGGGTCAGAGGCGTAACACATCCCCATCGTGAAATAAGGGCCAGCATCTTCAGGCGTATTCGTCGGCGCAGGTAATAATTTTCGAATATCAAAACCCGGTTCATCCGCACGATGGACCACCTCCTGACATTGCGCTTTGTCTTTAGAGACTAAAACCGGTGCGATCGGATTCTGCACCGAATTTTTCAGCAGATAGCCCAGTTTCGCGGGTTCACAACCTAATAAATGACCGACTCGTTCTCGGGTCGCCAGTAACCCAATTGCCACTTTGATGTCATCAAACCCTTTGATCTTGTTAAAAATCATCGCAGGGCCTTTCCGTGTTGGGCGCATACACGTGCCGGCAGCGCCGACATGGCGATAAACGCCCGACAGTTCTGCGTTCGGGTCTACTTCCACGTCGGTCGTGATCAGTTGTTCTGGTAATTGGCTTAATAGTTCCAATGCAGATCGTAAATCGTAGACATTACAATCTGTTAGCTGTTGTTGTGACATGCTAAACCCTCGTTAATATTAT
>CAIZDF010000525.1 GCA_903931645.1 uncultured Tolumonas sp. | reverse complement strand
TGCTGGCGATTGTGCTGGTTTCATTGATGGGTGCCAGCCTCGAAAATGCCTTGCTCGCCATCACTTTGGCTTTAATTCCACAGTTTATTCGCGCTTCATTTAATGCCGTCCGCGAAATAGCAGGTAAAGAGTACATCATCGCGGTCCGGCTCGACGGTTCAACACCGTGGCGTATTCTGCGGCTCGCGATTTTACCGAATATTCTGGATGTGTTGGTGACGCAAACCACGCGAGGGCTCTCTGCCGCCATACTCGATATCAGTGCCGTTTGTTTTCTGGGCATCGGTGCGCAATCACCATTACCAGAGTGGGGCACAATGCTCGCCGATAGTTTAGATCTTGCCTATATCTCACCGTGGAACGTTGCATTACCGGGGTTAGCCATAATGCTCAGTGTGGTTGCCACCAATCTGGTCGGTGAAGGCCTGCGTAAAGCACTGCAACAAGGACTTGAATAATGCCGTTATTGGATATTCGTAATCTGACCATTGAAATCGATACCTCACAAGGCCGCGTAAAAGTCGTCGATAAGATAAGCCTGACGATTAATGAAGGCGAAGTTCGTGGTTTAGTCGGTGAGTCCGGTTCAGGTAAAAGTTTGGTTGCTAAAGCGCTGGTTGGTATAACAAAAGATAACTGGCATGTTTCGGCCGACCGCCTGCGGATCTGCGATGTGAACTTACTGGAATTGAGCCCCCGTCAGCGCCGTCAATTCCTATCGAATAACATCGCCATGATATTTCAGGAACCCGTATCCTGTCTCGATCCTTCCATTCCGGTTGGCGATCAGCTGATGGAAGTCATTCCAAGTCGGGTGTTTGAAGGTAAATGGTGGCAACGGCCGTTCTGGCGAAAAAAACATGCCAAAGCTTTATTGCACCGCGTCGGCGTCAAAGATCATGACAAAGTCATGAACGCCTATCCACTAGAGCTTTCTGATGGCATCTGCCAGAAGGTCATGATTGCGATGGCTATCGCTGTCAAACCTAAACTGTTGATTGCCGATGAACCGATCAGCTCTATGGAAGCCACCACGCAGGCACAAATTCTACGCCTGTTGGACAAAATGAACGTGGTTAACCACACCACCATTTTGTTGATCAGTAACGATTTAAATGCCATCGCCAATTTGGCGGATACCATCAGTGTAATGTATTGCGGTCAGATGGTGGAAACCGGCCCACGAGAGCTGGTATTAAAAAACCCGCATCATCCCTATACCAATGCGTTGCTGAATTCGTTACCGGATTTCAGTCAGAACTTGCCACATAAATCGGCATTAATCACTCTGCCCGGCTCTATCCCGCCACTGCAGCATTTGCCTATCGGTTGCCGTCTTGGGCCGCGCTGCCCATATGCACAAAAAATGTGTGTCCGTATGCCTGGCGTAACCCAAAGTAAAGGACACCAGTTTTATTGCCATTTCCCACTGAACCTGGAGGATTCCAGCCGATGAACTCCGCACCATTATTGAAAGTCAGTGGTATCAATAAAACCTTTATTAATCGGGTAGGCTTATTCCGCCGCAAACCAGTTCAGGTATTAAAAGATATCTCATTCACACTCGAACCAGGTGAAACGCTGGCATTGGTTGGTGAAACAGGCTCTGGCAAAAGTACGCTCGCTAAGATACTAGCTGGCGTGGTGCCACCGACATCCGGTGAAATAGAAGTAAACGATGAAGTAATTGCG
>CAIZDF010000524.1 GCA_903931645.1 uncultured Tolumonas sp. | reverse complement strand
TTCGGTTCAGCTACCACGAATAAAGATATCGAGTTAGCCAAAACGGCAAGTCATTATCTGGTTAATTTCGTAAAAACGGGCAATCCGAATGGTGGGCATCTCCCGCAATGGCCAATTTATGAAGCAAAAAATGATTCGATGATGGGGTTTTCTGCTGAAGGACGTGCCGTGGCGGGTGCTGATCCTTGGCGTCACGATCTCGATGCGGTCGTTGTTAAAAAATAATTGGGTTTAATTGAAATTAAATAGGGTGAAAGATTACTTTCACCCTATTTATGATCAGATAGTGAAGTCACTAACGTCGTTTAAATATTCTTGCCATAAAACGATGTCAATTTATCAACTGCTTGTTTCACATAGTCCGGTTTCCAATAGGTTTCAATATGAGTCGCGCCTTTAATCAGGAATAACTCTTTGGTTTTTGCATTGGTTGCCAGTGGGAAGGCGGCTTCAGTCATATATAAAGAGTCGGCTTTATCGCCAGCGATCATGAGCAGTGGCTGGTTAATTAAATCCATATTGGTTGCGGCATCGAAATTCATTAAATCAAGTAGGCTACTCATAGTGTAACGAAATGATGAATTTGGGTGCGCGTAGGTTTTCCCATAATATTCAAAACCTTGACGGTACAAATCGAACGGTAGTTTCGCAATTTGTTCATCAGTCAGTTTGGTGTCTGCTGCGTAAATGATTTTACCGCCAGCCGCTTCTTGCGCTCGGGCATCAGAGGCTTGTTGCAACCGTTGCTGAATGGTGTCTACCTGTGAATTCATGAACCCATTGCGTCTGACTAGACCAGAGTTAAACATACTGACCGTCGCCAGTGCTTTAAAGCGTTTGTCGGTTTGTGCCGCTTTTAATGAATAACCACCACTCCCACAAATGCCCAATAAACCTAAACGATTTGTATCAACACCGGCATATTGCGTGATGTAGTCGGCCATGCCGTGAATATCTTCAATGCGGTTTGCTGGTTTATCGATATAACGTGGCAAACCACCACTACCACCTTGATAGGCTGCATCTGCGGTAATGGTGATATAGCCTTCTTCCGCTAAGCGCTGTGCATATAAACCGGCAACTTGTTCTTTCACGCCGCCATTTGGATGTGCAACCACGAGGGTAGGGTATTTTTTGTTTTTGTCATAACCTGCCGGAGTATAAACATTGGCAACAATATCAATGCCGTTCAGTTTATATTTAACGGGGTGAATATTGACTTTGCCTTGTTCATTTTTGGTAATGGCACCGTCATACACTAAAGTAAATGGATTTTGTTTGTAGTCGGCCGCGTAGGTGATGCCTGATGAAACTGCCACCGTGGCAGCAATTAATGTGGTTGTTAATGATTTCATAGTGCGAATCCTTTTATCTTCGATTCTGTGGATCGTATTCTCTTGCTGAATATTCAACAATAATGGTTCTATTTGATGAGCTGTTGAGATAAATTCAATAATTAGCGATGGTTATTATTTGAGAGCGGATGCCGCAATGAAAATTGGTTTCACCGAATTAACCGCATTCAGAACGATTGCTGAACACCAAAGTTTCAGTGTTGCTGCGCGTATTTTGGGCGTTTCTGCATCAGCGTTGAGTCATACCCTTAAAAATATGGAAGAGACGCTGAATGTTCGATTATTCAATCGCACAACGCGTTCTGTCTCATTAACCGAAGCGGGCGAGCAGTTTTTAAAGCGGATCATACCGTCGATGGCCGATATAGAAGATGCGGTGAATGAGCTAGCAACGTCGCAAAATCGCCCTGCCGGTTCGATCCGGATCAGTTCTGCCGAATCGGGAGCGGCATTGCTTATTCGCCAATTCCTGCCCACATTTTTTGAGCAATACCCAGATATTCATGTTGAAATTGTCGTTGATACCCGCTTTGTTGATATTGTGGCAGAGGGTTTTGATGCCGGTATGCGGTTACGCGACGATATTCCACGCGACATGGTGGCCATTCAATTAAGTTCCGATTTCAAGTTCGTTGCTGTTGCCTCTCCTGACTACATGTCGCGTTACCCTGCGCCGACAGTACCGCAAGATCTTCACAACCATCGATGTATTCGTTTTCAATTTTCCAGCGGAACACGATATTTGTGGGAAATGACGAAGAACGATGTCAATGCCACGATCGATGTGAATGGGCCTATGACTTTAGGAAATACCAATCTTATGATCGAAGCGGCATTAGCCGGTATTGGTGTAGCTTGGGTGCCTGAACCACAGGTTAAGACGCATATTGACGAAGGGCGTTTAATTCATTTGCTTGAAACATGGAGCCCAACGATGTCAGGGCTTTGTCTTTATTATCCGGCTAATCGACACCCGCCAACGGTATTCCGTTTATTCACTCAGGCGT
>CAIZDF010000523.1 GCA_903931645.1 uncultured Tolumonas sp. | reverse complement strand
CAAGATGAATTTTTTAAAGTCCGAGTTGCCGATGTAAAACGGCGCGTGCTGATCCATAAAGAACATGGCGGTGACCCGAAAGCCGAAGACTTGCTGCATGTGATCCAAGATCGCGTTATGGAACTGGGGCAAATCTTCGATAGCACCTACCATGAACTGATGATGGCGTTAGCCCGACATAATATCTTCCTGATCAATGAAGAACAAACCAGCCCCGAACAACAGATCTGGTTACGCAATTTCTTCAAAGAAAAAGTATTACGCCATATCAGCCCTATTCTACTCACCAGCGATAGCGACCCCGTTAGTTTTCTGAAAGACCAATACACCTACCTCGCGGTCAAGATGAAAAAAGAAGGCAAACACGGGCAATATGCACTGATTGAAGTGCCCACCGATCACGTTCCGCGTTTTGTGCCTGTACCCAGCGACGGTAATCGTGGGAAAAAAGTCTTAATTATTCTGGATAACGTCATCCGTTTTTGTCTGGATGATATTTTCCGCGGTTTCTTTGAATATGACACCATTGCCGCGTATTCCGTCAAAATGACCCGTGATGCAGAATTTGATGTCTCGTCACAGATGGATTTAACCCTGCTGGAAAAAACCAGTGAAGGGTTAAAACAGCGCCTCAAAGCGCTGCCGGTGCGTTTCTCGTATGATCGTGAAATGCCACAAGCCATGGTGCAGTTTCTGACCAGTAAATTAGAGATGAGCCACTATGACTCAATCATGCCTGGTGGCCGTTACCATAATTTCAAAGATTTTATCGGCTTCCCGAATGTAGGCCGAACCTATCTGGAAAATTACAAACTACCAGCACTCGATTGCCAAGATTTTGAACGGCATCAGACCGTGTTCCAAGCGATCACGGAACAAGACATTTTGCTGCACTACCCTTATCACAAATTCAAATACATGACCGAGATCTTACGGCAGGCCTCTTTCGACCCGGCTGTTGTCTCGATCAAAATGAATATCTACCGTGTTGCCAGTCAATCGAGGGTTATCGACTCGCTGATTGATGCCGCCAACAACGGCAAACGCGTGACGGTCGTGGTTGAACTGCAGGCGCGCTTCGATGAAGCTGCCAACATCAAATGGGCAAACCGCCTGAAAGATGCTGGCGTGAAAGTGTTGTTTGGTCTTGATAGCCTGAAAGTGCACTCCAAGTTGTGTTTGATAACGCGTCGCGAAGGTGATGAGCAAGTGCGTTATGCCCATATTGGCACGGGTAACTTCAACGAAAAAACAGCGAAGATCTATACCGACTTCTCACTGTTTACCCGTCATCCGGAAATTACCGCCGAAGTCGATAACGTATTTGAATTTATCGAGCACCCTTATCGTCGGATCAAATTCAATCACCTGCTGGTATCGCCTATCAATTCACGCCGTTATATCTACCGCTTGATTGATAATGAATTAACCAATGCCCGTGCAGGTTTACCGGCTGAAATTACCATTAAGATCAACAATCTGGTTGATACCGGTATGGTGCAGCGCTTGTATGCCGCCAGTCAGGCTGGCGTGAAAATCCGCATGATCATCCGTGGTATGTGTTCACTGGTACCGGGCATTCCAGGCATCAGCGATAACATTTCAATTATCAGTATTGTTGACCGCTATCTGGAGCACCCTCGCGTCATGGTGTTCCATAATAATGGCAATCCAAAACTGTTCATTTCATCCGCAGACTGGATGACACGCAATCTAGATCATCGCGTGGAAGTGGGTACGCCGGTTTATGATGAGCGCTTAAAACAGCGCATTATGGATATGCTGGAAATACAGTTTAATGACACGACGAAAGCACGGGTGATTGATGCGGATCAACGGAACAGCTATGTTCCGCGCGGAAATCGTCGTAAAATTCGTTCACAAATCTGTATTTACGAATACCTGCAACGACTGGAGTTACCAACAGATGCCGAATAACATGCTTGCTGCGATCGATCTGGGTTCCAATAGTTTTCATATGATGGTTGCCCGAGTGGTTGATGGTCGCTTACAAGTTGTCGATCGGTTAAAAGAACGAGTTCGTCTAGCTGAAGGCATGGACGAATTCAAAAATCTGTCGGAAGAAGCCATGCAGCGCGGGCTCAATTGTCTGGCGCTGTTTGCTGAACGTATGCAAAGCATCCACCCGGATGCTATTCGTATCACCGGCACCTATACCCTGCGAGTGGCTCATAACGCGCAACACTTCATTGAACGCGCCAAATTATTGCTCGGTCATCCCATCGAAATCATTTCTGGTTTGGAAGAAGCTCGTCTGATTTATCAGGGGGTTTCGCATACACAGCATACACAAGGCCGTATGTTGGTGATTGATATTGGTGGTGGTAGTACTGAACTGATCATCGGCGAGAAATATCTGCCGATGGCACTGACCAGCCGTAAAATGGGCTGTGTTACTTTTACCAAGCAATTTTTCAGTAATGGGAAATTGTCAGAAAAAAACTTCAACGCCGCTATCTTTGAAGCACTGCATCAGTTGGAACCAATTCTGACCCAATTTACCACGTTGGGCTGGCGCCAATGTTTAGGCAGCTCGGGTACCATCAAAACGGTGAAAGAGTTGCTACTGGCAGCCGGCGGCGATGGCCAAATCACACTGGCCGGGCTTGAACATCTGAAACAACAGATGGTTCAGCAAAAATATATCGCAGAACTGAGTTTACCTGAGCTGACTGACGATCGACGCCCAGTGATTGCAGCCGGCGTATCGATTTTGATCGCCTTGTTCCAAGGGTTGGGAATTGAACACATGGATTACTCTGACGGTGCTTTACGTGAAGGGATCTTGTACGAATTTGCTTCGCGCCAAGAACAGCATGATACCCGTGAACAGACAGCTAAAGGGCTGGCGGATATGTATCACATTGATATTCCGCAAGCTCATCGGGTTAAAAAAACAACCTTAGCGCTGTTCGATGCCGTCTGCGTTGACTGGCAGCTCTCATACGAACAAATGCGTCCACTGCTCAGCTGGGCGGCTGCACTGCATGAAGTCGGGCTGGTAATTAACTTTTCTGCCATCCAACGTCACTCTTCTTACATTCTACAAAACTCAGATCTGCCTGGTTTTAACCAAGAAGAGCAACAAGCACTGGCCTCGTTGGTACGTTTCCATCGTAAAGCCATCAAGGCTTATGAATTCACCCCAATCCCTAACTATGATGATCAGGCGATCTGGCGTTGTATTCGGATATTACGTATTGCCGTGGCATTAAATCATCGCCGGATGGATGAGCTTCTGCCACATATTGGTATTCGCGTCATTGGCGATACCATGACGTTGATGCTTCCTAATCGCTGGTGTGAAAACAATAAACTACTGATGCAGAATCTGGAACGTGAGCAAAAATACATGAAAGCCATGCTCTGGGAACTGGTACTAGAAGTAGTGAATTAATCTCAGGCAAAGAGATGGGAAGTACACTTCCTGTTCGCTTGCCGCTGCGATAAATGCTTAACAGCCAGAAAAACAAGACAAAATCCGGCTACTGTTATTGGTCCCGAAGAATAACGGATCATCGCAGTGCCGGTGAGTATGTGTAGGAATGGCTTAAATTCATAACACAAATCCGGCAAAATCCATCTTTTCTGCGGTACAGCAATATTGTCCGTGCGGCGGTATGCTGAACGCATGATCCAAATCGCAGCACCAACAAAATAGAACACTGAAGCGGAAAACAATAATAATGGCAGCTCTGCAAAACTTAATAACAAGATCCCCAAAGTTAAATAAACCGCAGGCAATGCTTCATAGACAATTAAAGGAATCATGTCTGAATCTCCCAGTACAATCCGTTGCTGGTGCCACTAAATCCAGTTAGAAATGATTTTTCTGCTCATTTTTTATTATAGAGGAAGATTCATACGAGATGCTTTATTTGACGGGTTTCTTATTCTGGATCAAATAACTGCTTATCTTTTGCGCGCTGTTTTTCTGCTTTTTTCTCAGCCCGGCGGCGACGAAAAAAATCACTTAGCTGCTGGCTGCATGTGTCTGCTGCTATTCCGCCT
>CAIZDF010000522.1 GCA_903931645.1 uncultured Tolumonas sp. | reverse complement strand
TGTATTGTTCCCGCTGTTTTTGCAAGCCAGATAACGGGCCAAGGCAGGAAGCATTGCCTTTCCCTTCATCGAGAAAAGTCGTCCACGCACCCGGTAATTGCAGCAAGCGGATCGTATGTCCGGTAGGTGCAGTGTCAAACACGATATGATCGTAGTCAGCCAGCAGCTCACGATCCGTCAACAAAGCGGTAAATTCATCGAAAGCGGCAATTTCCGTGGTACAGGCGCCAGAGAGCTGCTCTTCAATGCCTTTGACTATCGCTTCGGGCAATTTCCCGCGCACCGGAGCTACTATACTTTCCCGATATTGTTTAGCCGCAGCTTGAGGGTCAATTTCCAACGCAAATAAATTATCTACATCAGGAATGGCTTTAATCTGGTTGCCGATGGTCAAACCAAACACTTGCCCGATATTAGATGCCGGATCTGTACTCACGAGTAGCGTCCGTTTTCCTACCGCCGCTAAATTAATCGCACTCGCACAGGCTAACGATGTTTTGCCAACGCCACCTTTACCGGTAAAAAACAGGAATGGTGGTGGATTATCCAAAAATTTAGGCATGTATCCTCCAATGACCACGGATCAACAGCAGCCCGAGCTTCCACAACATCCAGCTTTTTTAATCGATTTAATGATTACTGGCGCCATGGTGACACCGGCCCAGCGCGCCAATTCTTCGCGTTTGGCATATCGACCAGCTAAGACTATCTCGTTATCGACCAGAATAAGTGGAAGACCGGCTTCACCTGAGCGCATTAAAAATGCACTGACTTGGGGGTTGTTAGCAAATTCCAACGGCTGCTGCGCCAGATTAAATCGCTCAATCTGACCACCTTGTTGTTCTAACCAAGCCACATCCGCAGCAAACTGGATCAGCTGTTGGTCAACGTCAGTACCGCATACCCCGCTAGAACAACACATTGCCGGGTCAAAAATCTGAATAAGTGCCATATGACTAGTCTCTGCAGAGAAATTAAACATGCATACCCGAAAACTAAAACTGGGTATGATTTTGAATTCAATACTACAAGAATAGTTGAAATGTTCAAGTTGGGTGACAGAAGACCCGAGCATTAATTGACAGAAAACAAGAAAGGATAAAATAAGCGCTTCGGCGCTCAACTTGCTTTATAGCACCAGCGAACCATACTTTTAAGAGAACCTCGCCAGATAATAACCCCTTATCATCGTTAGAAAACCGCGTTGTTTCTTTAGGTTCTTACCGATGTCTCCCCTATCACCACAATTCATCCATTCAAACGAGACATCTTCCTATTAAGTCAAAAAGGAGATTCAAAATGCTTATTGACTACACATCAACCTGGATGGAAGTTTTTATCGTTATTGCTGTATTTGGGTGGTTTCTGTCATCAGCAATCTATATTTTTCGGGAATATGAACGCGGAGTAGTATTTACACTTGGTCGATTCTGGAAAGTAAAAGGTCCAGGCCTCGTGATCATTATTCCTTTTATACAAAAAGCAGCTCGCGTAGATCTGCGAACTATCGTGCTGGAAGTACCGACTCAAGATGTTATTTCTCGTGACAATGTTTCCGTCAAAGTCAGTGCCGTTGTCTATTTACGAGTGATTGATCCTGAAAAAGCGATTATTCAAGTGATGGATTATCTCAACGCAACCAGTCAATTAGCCCAAACAATGTTACGTTCGGTGTTGGGTAAACACCAACTCGACGATATGTTGGCTGAACGTGAAAAATTAAATACCGATATCCAACAGGCACTGGATGCGCAAACTGACTCATGGGGAATTAAAGTATCAAACGTTGAAATCAAACAAGTTGATTTAACAGAATCGATGATCAGAGCGATCGCTAGACAGGCAGAAGCTGAACGTGAACGTCGCGCTAAAGTGATCCATGCGGAAGGTGAATTGCAGGCATCAGAGAAACTATATCAAGCAGCTAAAGTGCTTGCCCAAGAGCCGCAGGCAATACTGCTGCGTTATTTAGAAACATTGACAGTGATTGGTGCCGATAAGAATACAACGATAGTATTCCCTTTACCGATGGACGTAATTGCACCACTTCTGGAGCGAGTAAAAAAAGAGCTTAAATAGTTAGAACACCATAAATAATGCCAATAATATTGATGCTCAACAAAAATAAAAACACCGCGTATATATTAAATATGCGCGGTGCTATTAGATCAAATCTAGGTGATTAGATCAGGAAATCGTTCAGCGATTTACCTTGGGCAATAGCTTCACGAATTGGTACTGGTTGACGACCTTGGCCAGTCCAAGTTTTTACAGAACCATCAGCATCAGTGTACTGATATTTAGGTGGACGTGGCGCACGCTTAGAAGTTTTTTCAGTTACGGTAGAGGCATCAATTAAATCAGCTAAATCGATACCTTCTGCACGCAACATTTCTTTATATTCAGCAATTTTCTGTAAGCGTTCAGCTTGTCCTTTACGAACAGCTTCTTCATTAACACGACGCTCTTCAACAATGGCTGTTAATTTTTCATAGCCTTCATTTAATTGTTCCAGAGTCAGTTCGCGGGTTACGGCTTTCAGGCTGCGAGCGTTTAAAAATGTTCTCAGAAAATCTGACATAGTGTTTGCCTTTAAAAAGTTATATGAGACTGGCGACTTCCGATGCAATTTAACATACAAATTATATTTAACAATACATTCGACATTAATTTTATTAAATTTAGTTGTAATTTTCATGGTTCACCATGAAAAAGGCCTTTTTAATTATATAACGAGTCCAACAATGACATTGTAGTATATTTAGACATTCAAGCAAATTACTCGCGTTGGTTATGCACAAAGATACATCATCTGGCTTGAAAGTACTTTACTGGTAACTAAGCTTTCGGCTTATAACGATCAAG
>CAIZDF010000521.1 GCA_903931645.1 uncultured Tolumonas sp. | reverse complement strand
GTATTGTCACTTCGCTTGAGCAAATCGTGCTAATTGAACTGCGTATTCAGCCAGATTGCGACTATGAACAAACTGTTGCACACCTCGATACATTACTGGCAACGCAGCAACTATCACCATTGGTCAGTAAAAATCTAGTTGATCGCCGTATCGTCCGTTTAGCCTATACGCTGGAAATGGCGCCAGATGCCCATCAGTTCTTATTACAACAACAAGATCTCTCTGGCCTGAGGGATGTCGTGCGTCGTGATGGTTTCAGTCTGATTGGTCTGGTGGGAACCGGCGTTTGTGACAATGCGGAACAATGTCATCGTTTTTACCGTTTGCTAGTCGATCAACCACTGGAATTCATCTATACCGCACCGGAAGGTTTAAGTCTGGTGGCTGTCGTGCGTGAAATTACGCTGGAACCGTTACTGATTGCTTTGCACCACGCCATGTTTCAGCAGACCAAACGTGTTGGCCTGGTGGTATTAGGCAAAGGGAATATCGGTAGCCAGTGGTTAAAATTACTCGCCAAAGAGAAACACCATATTGAGCAGGCGCACCAGCTGACACTGACTTTATATGGCTTGTTTGATTCGCGTGGTGGTGTATTGTCTGAAGAAGGGTTAGATCCGCTGCAGGTGCTGGACAGTTTTGATCCACAACCGGTGATCTGGGCGGAACTGCTGGTACAACTGGAACAACATCCGTTTGATGAGTTGATTGTGCTCGATCTGACTGCCAGCGAAACAGTGAGTAGTTACTACCCGGAGTTTGCACAGATCGGCGCACATCTGATCACGGCTAACAAATTTGCTGGTGCTGCGGAAAGTGCTTTTTATCAGCGTGTACGGCAAAGCTTTGCCGAACATCAGGTGCAATGGCGTTATAACGCGACCGTCGGTGCCGGCTTGCCGGTACAAGCTTGTATTCGCATGATGCTGGAGTCGGGCGATCGGGTGCATGGCATCTCAGGCATCTTTTCCGGTACGCTGAGTTGGTTATTCCAACAATATGATGGCTCGGTTTCATTTTCCGAGCTGGTGGATCAAGCCTGGCAGCACGGCTTAACTGAGCCGGACCCTCGCGAAGATCTGACCGGTCATGATGTGCGACGTAAGCTGCTGATCCTGGCGCGTGAAGCGGGGTTAGAGCTCGAGCCGGAGCATATCTCATTGCAAAGTCTGGTGCCGGCGGGCTTGGCTGAGATCCCACTGGAGAGCTTTTTTGAGCAATTGCCGGAATTAGACCATGCGGTGGAAACCGCGTTTGATGAAGCGCAGGCTCACGGTAAAGTGCTGCGTTATGTCGCTCGTTTAGACCGCGATGGTTCCGCACGGGTAGGGCTGGATATGCTGGCGGCGGATCATCCGTTTGCGAATTTGCGCCCCTGCGATAATATTTTCTCGATAGAGACGGATTTTTATCGCACCAACCCGCTGATCTTGCAAGGGCCGGGCGCGGGGCGTGAAGTGACCGCAGCTGCGGTACAAGCCGATCTGTGGAAGATTTGCGCGACCTTAAAATAACTCAGTATGCGCGGAATGAACCACTGTTCGCCGCGCTACTACCTAACTCATAGACTTCAATATAATCAACGCTTGCTGTTCGTGGCCCTGATTTTAGCCATTCAATCAGTTTATCTACGGCTTTGCTTTCACCTTGCGCCACCACTTCGACTGAGCCATCCGCCAGATTGGTGGCGTGGCCAGATAACCCTAAGCGATGGGCTTCTTGTTGAGTGTAATAACGAAACCCCACACCTTGTACAATGCCGTATACTAGCACTTTTACACACCGAGTTTGTGTCATGCCGTCAGCTCCGTTTATGCAGTTCATTGTTTTAACTTAGTCATAATGCACGAGGACGACAAGTGTCTCCGTTTGTGAAAAGCGATCTGAATCGAGCTTTGCTGCGTATAGCTCAGGATTAATTCAATAGGTCAGTTGTTTACCCTTTCAGGATATTATTATGCCGGAATTACCTGAAGTTGAAGTAAGCCGATTAGGCATCACGCCATGGATGGAAGGTGTGGTCGTTGAAAAAGTGGTGATCCGGCATCCGCGTTTGCGCTGGCCAATTCCGTCAGAAATCCATCTGTTGGAAGGTCAGCCATTACATTCAATCGAAAGAAGAGCGAAATATTTGTTATTACGTTCCACATTGGGAACGGCGATTTTGCATCTGGGTATGTCTGGTCACCTGCGTATCCTTCCTATAGGTACACCTGCGGAAAAGCATGACCATGTGGATCTGGAGTTAGCCAATGGCAAGCTGCTGCGTTTTCATGATCCGCGCCGATTTGGTGCTTTATTGTGGACAACCGATGACCCACATCAACATCCGTT
>CAIZDF010000520.1 GCA_903931645.1 uncultured Tolumonas sp. | reverse complement strand
TCGACCGTCGGTGCAGCACTGTCATTCGCGATCTGTTGAGGAGAGTGCAGGCTGGTCTTCCAACCCAGCGTTGAACGTTCCGCCTGCTGCTGCACCCATTTCGCATCGACATGATTGTGCGCTTTAACACTGTAATTATCGTCCAGCACACGTACCGGATGACTCAATACACCCCATAAAAATTTGCCATTGATTAACACACCTGACAAAACAATGGCCAACAGGCCGAAGACCCATGGATTGCGCCAACCCTTGCTATTCTTTTGCGAAATCATAACAATCCTTTATATGTATTAGAAATCAACGAGCCGGAGCGGTAAATTTGGTCGTATATTCTGCCGCCATACCAGGATTATCCGCATTCTCTACTCTGAACTCGATAGGCGTGATTTCCTTCTGAATATTCTCTTCGGGCGCCTTAACGAAGATCGTGAAAGAAGAAGCTCTGCCGTGCGCGATCAGTTTGGGCGTTTCAGAACCGATTAACTGTTGGCCTTTGATTCCACCCTCAGTCTTCACGATCACAGACAGGTCGTTATCGGTCTTGTTCAACACCTTGAAGGTATATTTATTTTGTATTGAACCATCGCTCATGCGTACAAACAGAGGTTGGCGCTCAGGCTCCACACGCAAAGTCAATGTTCCCAAATGGTTCAATCCATAGATGATACCGCCCAATGCCATCAACAGAATACTGACATACACCCAAGTACGCGGGTGCTGATACAACTTATGCACCGGACGACCTTCCAGCTCATCCAGTGAGGCATAACGGATCAATCCGCGCGGACGACCAATCTTATCCATCACAGAATCACACGCATCCAGACACAGACCACAGGTGATACAACCCAATTGTTGACCGTCGCGAATATCCACACCGGTAGGACAGACCTGTACGCACTGGAAACAATCGATACAGTCACCCTGCTGGGCAACCGTTTTACCCGCATTGCGCAATTTGCCGCGAGGTTCACCGCGCGCCACATCGTAGGCCGGAAGGATAGTCTGTGAGTCCGCCATCACTGCCTGAATACGAGCATACGGACACAGCCACAAACACGCCTGCTCGCGCATAAAACCAGCGAGTAGATAAGTACCCAGAGTAAAGGCGATCAGCGTTGCAATTTCCATCAATGAAAGGTTCAGATTTACAAGGTCGTGCCAATAGGCGAACGCATCCACAAACCAGATGGTAAAGCTAATCCCGGTAAACAATGAAATTAGCAACCAAATCAGATGCTTAAATACTTTACGACGAATCTTATCTGCATTCCACGGAGCCGCGTCCAGCTTTTGACGTTTATTTGGATTGCCCTCAATTTTTCCTTCTATCCAGGTAAACAAGTCTACCCAAGCAGTTTGAAAACAAAAGTAGCCGCAAAACACGCGCGAGGCAACCGAAGTGACTGCAAACAAAGTCATTGCCAGCAGCAATAGCAGCAAAGATACCATCCAGATATCCTGCGGCAAGATAGTCAGGTTAAAGATATGAAACTGGCGATTATTCACATCCAGCAACAGTGCCTGTTTACCATTCCAGCGCAAATAGGCGCCAAAGAAGAAAATTAGCCAGAAGGATTCTGTGATGTATTTCAGTGTACGGAAACGGCCCGGCATGCGCTTTGCATGAATCGTGGCATCGCCTAAATTGGTTGACCACTCGGCGTGTTCATTATAGATGCCGGTAACACTACCAACCTCGGCAGGCGCTTTCTTAACTGGTTCGCTCATTTTCAACTCCAAATGTACTTATATTCATCTATCTGAATACGTATTGAAAAAACTACTCTGAATAAACACGTGCATTATATAAGCTTATTCTAATACACATCAATTTACACAGTGAAATTCTTAGGTTTTATGAATAAATAAAAAAGGAGGAGGCTAGCCTCCCCCTTCTTCAATCCAAGGATATTACTTATCGCCAGATTTTTTGGTTAATGCATTTTTGAACAACCAGATCAACGCAACGATTAACGCCCCGAATGCGCCGGCAGTGCCAATCATCAAACTCCAATATACAAAGTCATGGTGCATTTCTATTTCCTTTCAAAAAACCTGCACAGCATAAGGCCGTGCAGTTAGGGATATTTACTTGGCTGCAGGGGTAGCTGCTGGTGCTTCTGCAACGACTGCTGCAGGAGCATCTTCCTTCTGACCACCGCCGAACTTGTACACATAGACCGCCAGCTTTTTGATGGAAACTTCATCAAGCTTACTGACTACATGCCCCTGTTCATCCTTCTTCAACCACTGAGGCATAATCGCTACGCGAGCATTTGCATCACCCGAATTAACGCCGTAAGTAATGGTTTGCTTGATGCCTTCCAAAGACCCATCAAAACGCCAGATCTTATCGGTCAGATTAGCAGAACCCATGGCTTGAATACCCTTGGCATCAGCACCATGGCAAGCTGTACAATCGCTTTCAGCAAAAACCTTCTTGCCTGCAGCCACTGCGGAATCAGCATCAGCCTTATCCTTACCACCTTCTTCGCTCATCGCCTTGACGTAATGTGCAACATCGTCAATTTGCTGTGCTGTCAAACTATCCTTATGAGCCACCATCATACCTTGGCGTCCACCAGCGACTGTTTCATAGATAGTGTCGACCTTACCGCCATACAGCCAGTCATCGTCGTTCAGAGAT
>CAIZDF010000519.1 GCA_903931645.1 uncultured Tolumonas sp. | reverse complement strand
GATGCCATCGTGGTGGTGGAAAACATCCACCGGCATCAGCAAGCCGGCGGTAATTGGCAAGAAGCCATTCCACAGGCAGTGGATGAGGTAGGCGGCCCGACCATTCTGGCAACACTAACGGTTATTGCCGCACTGCTACCGATGGCGTTTGTCAGTGGCATGATGGGGCCATACATGAGCCCTATTCCTATCAATGCCAGTACTGGCATGCTGATTTCTTTAGCCGTCGCATTCATCGTTACGCCATGGTTAGCACTGCACCTACTGAAATCACATCACAACACGGCAAGCACACAGGAGCATAAAGCCACTGGGCTGCTGCGCCGCATTCTGAGTTCATTTTTACTCGGTGACCATGCAAAAAAAGCACGCCGCAAACTGGCACTGGTGGTCGGTTTGTTGGTGTTGGGATCGCTGGCGTTACCCGTGTTGGAATTGGTGGTACTAAAAATGCTGCCTTTCGACAATAAATCAGAGTTTCAGGTGATGGTCGATCTACCGGAAGGTGCGCCACTGGAACAAACACAGGCGCTATTACAACAACTGGCGCATGAAGCGGAGCAGATCCCGGAAGTGACCTCGGTGCAGATCTACGCCGGTACATCCGCACCGATCAATTTTAATGGCTTGGTGCGGCATTATTTCATGCGGCAATCGGCGGAACTCGGTGATTTACAAGTCAATCTGCAAGGCAAACATGAACGTAACCGTTCCAGCCATCAGATCGCTCGTGACGCACGGGAGCGGTTAGCGCCGTTAGCAAAAATGGCTGGCGCGACATTGAAAGTGGTCGAGATCCCACCCGGCCCGCCAGTGTGGTCGCCGATATTGGCGGAAGTATATGGCCCAACACAAGCCATGCGAGAACAGGCAGCCTTACAGATCCAGGATACATTTAAAAACACCGCCGATATCGTGGATATTGATGTTGATGTACCCGCGCAACAACAACACTGGCAAATCATTATTGATCGTGCCCGTGCAGCCCGTCTCGGCATTGCAGAAGCAGCGATCCGGCAAACACTGGCGGGCGCCTTGAATGGCGAGGATGTCAGTTATCTGCATACGCCCGATCAGAAATATGCCAAACCAATTCGCTTGCGTTTGGAGGATGGCGAAAAAGTCGATCTGCTCGGTGTGTTAAGCCTGACGCTACCCTCTTCCACTGGCAAAGCCATTGCCTTGAGTGAATTGGTACAGCTGAATAAAACCAGTAAACCGCACAGCATCATGCACAAAAATATGCAACCGATGGTGATGGTGACCGCCGATATGGCTGGCAAACTCGACAGCCCACTTTACGGTATGGCGGAAATCGCCAGTACATTGCGCGATCAACATCCGACATGGAAACAATCATTAATTGGGCAACCTGACGGGCTTTCCGGTGTCGCTATCAAGTGGGATGGGGAGTGGAAAATCACCTATGAAACCTTCCGTGACATGGGCATCGCCTATTCCGTCGGCATATTGCTGATCTACTTTTTGGTAGTCGCGCAGTTTAACTCCTACAGCGTGCCGCTGATCATCATGGCACCTATTCCACTGACCTTGGTCGGCGTCATGCCGGGCCATGCCATTATGGGAGCGCCATTCACCGCTACCTCGATGATCGGCATGATTGCGCTGGCAGGCATTATCGTACGCAATTCCATCCTGTTGGTTGATTTTGTTAATCAGCAACGCGCGGCGGGAGTGGAACTGGCCGAAGCGGTGATCAATAGCGGCGTTGTGCGGGCGAAGCCAATCATTCTGACGGCATTAGCCGCGATGATTGGCGCTACATTTATTTTGGATGATCCGATTTTTAGCGGCCTAGCAATCAGCCTGCTGTTTGGTTTGTTTGCTTCGACTGTGTTAACACTGGTGGTTATCCCAGTGCTTTATTATCTGTATTTGTCACAAAAAGAAGAATCAAAGACAGTACATTAAGTGTTAATTGATAGCTCAATAAAAAGGAGGGTCATGGTGTCATGACCCTCCTTTTTAATGTTAATTTTCTTATATTTAGTCAAAATGGCATTTGAAAAATGAGAAAAATTTTATTTTCATGTGAAAAGTGAAACGATAAAAAATCAAAATTAGTCAGCTTGAATCGCAACATAACCGATTTGTTTGTAATCGAGAATATCACGAATAATTATTTGCATATGCCAATAATTAAGCTTATATATGGCATATGCCAATTAAGGAGCCCCCATGGCGAGACCTAAAATTCCCAGAACT
>CAIZDF010000518.1 GCA_903931645.1 uncultured Tolumonas sp. | reverse complement strand
CATCTGGGTTTACTGACCAGGCTTCCACAACCGAATCATTATTCCCAGGCTGAGCGGCGGACGATCCCTGATAAGGCGGGCGTTCAACATCACCACATTGCGGGGCGTGGGTTCGAAAGCGCTTAGGCTCGACAATCGGAATAAATTGAATAAATGGTGAGCAAATTTCATCACGTAAAAAACGATAAACTTCAAGTGGTTGCTTAGCTGTTACATTGTTGACCGTCGTCAGCGTGGTGAATTCGACTTTGTGTTTATGTAAGAGCTGAGCGGCGCGCTTTACCTGCAAATAGGAACCATTGCCGGCTTTATTTTTGCGATACAGATTGTGCAATTGCTGCGGGCCATCAATGCTGAGACCCACCAGAAAATCATTTTCTCTGAAAAATGAGCACCATTTATCATTTAAAACCACGCCATTGGTTTGAAAATGGTTATCGATTTTCATACCTGTTCGACAATGCTTTTTCTGTAAACGAACTACTTTCTTATAAAAATCTAACCCCATTAGCGTTGGTTCGCCGCCTAGCCAATAGAATGAAATTAGATCGGTATTTTGCTGATTAATATATTGCTCAATAAATCGTTCTAATGTGGTGTCGGAGATCTGTTGTTTCTTGCTCGGGTGCAGCAGATTTTCTTTGTGCAGATAGAAACAATATGTGCAGTTCAGGTTGCATGTTGAACCTGCTGGTTTCAGCATGACATTCATGGTTTTAATTTGGCTGCTACTGCCAACAGGTGAAACATCAGTCATTCTATTTCCGAAAATGTTCTATTTTTCTGAAAGTGGAGGCCGGCGCATGCTAACCAAAGAAAAGGGCGTGATTTCGCGCCCTCTTGTATTATGTGAACTTATAAACCGAGCGATGTCTTCACCGCTGCCAGCCCATCTTTTCCATCAACTGTTTTCACATCTTTCAGCCATTTAGTCAGCAGCTCTGGATGCTGTTTCAGCTCGTCTTTTGCAGCAGTAGCAACATCTTGTTTATCATCCGAAACACGTTTAATGAAGTTATTTTCAACATCAACGGTAAATTGCAGATTACTGAACAATTTCGCGACATTCGGGCACTCAGCGGCAAAGTTTTTACGCGTCAGTGTATTTACGGTTGCACTGCCATAGTTCGGGCCAAAATAGGCATCACCATCACTTAAATACGTCAGTTTGTAATGTGCATTCATCACGTGTGGTTCCCAACCTAAGAAGACCACCCATTGCTTGTTCTTCACGGCACGATCAACTTGCGTCAGCATGCCTGTTTCGCTTGATTCAACCAATGACCAGCTATTTAGGCCAAAATCTTTTTGCTTCAGCATCTTTTGCAAATTTTGGTTGGCTGGTGAGCCAGGGGCGATTCCATAGATTTTATGATCAAATTTATCGCTGAACTTGGCCAAATCCTTGAAACTCTTCACGCCTGCCGCTGCCACATAATCAGGCACTGCCAGTGTGAATTTAGCGCTGGCCAGATTGGTGGCTAAGGTTTCTACTGAGCCATCGCTGGTAAATTTGCTCAATACCGGTGCTTGCGCAGGCAGCCAATTACCGAGGAACACATCGAGTTGTTTGGTTTTCAAACCCTGAAAGCCGACCGGTACCGACAAGCTTTTCACTTCCTGTTTGTAACCTAATCCAGCTAATAGTGTGCCTGCCAATGCATTAGTAGCATTAATATCGCTCCAACCTGGATCAGACATACGAACGGTATTGCAAGTGGCACTATCAGCGTCAGCAGCCTGTACTGTGGTAGCTAAAATAGTGGGTAGCAAAAGCGCAAGATAAGATAATCGCATGTGAAACTCCTTAATTATTAGAT
>CAIZDF010000517.1 GCA_903931645.1 uncultured Tolumonas sp. | reverse complement strand
TGTATTGTTGTTGCTCCAATAAAATCCTTCGGCACCGGCAATCCATTCTTTTTTACTACTGCGGTAGAGTTTGCTTTTATGCGTACCCAACGTAAGCAGGGCTATTTCATTTCGCTTAACGTCAGCTAAAATCCATTCAGCGGTTGCTAACCCATTATTTTTATTTGTTAATATTGCCGCAGCCTCTTCAATGCTATTAGCGTATTGCTGCGCTTGTCGGACTCTCGACGCAAGTGGAATTCCTTTCGAATCAAATTTTGTTTGATTTACTGTTGTCTCGCTAATCATGATGCCGGCATCATTAATCGAGTAATCCATGCCACTTTGGATGCCGCCGGGTGTAGTTTGCATAACGAAATGGTGGCCTTTACTTGGTTTCACATCCACCCATACGTTATAAAACGTCGCTGGATAAAGTGAGAACATAGTGATGTGTCCAAACACAATCTTGCCATCTTTTGTGGCTGGCCCCACGGCAGCAAACGCATTACAACGAATTGGCCCGCCAAGTTTACGTATGGCTGATGGCTTGGTTGCTTTAGCTGAAGGCTTGTTTTGCTCGCTGGCGGGGGTTACCGCCAGTGCGTCTTCCAGTTCATCCAGTTCATTAGATAAATTGAGAATAGCAATATCGGTGACATCCAATGCGCGGTTATCAAACCGGGCACCAGCGGCATTGGCGCCGTCGGCAATACCTTTCATTTCTGTTAGCTGTTCTTGTGTAAAGCCATTCAGAAACAGGATATTAACTACGTGTCGAGTTTTTTCCCACGTTTTAACAGGTGCTTCTGGATCACTAAATTTAGCCAGTGCTTGCGCATAATTCGCAATTTCAGGGGCTAGTAGTCGGCCATGCTGGAGCCCCCGTTCATAGGGTGCACCTTCAATATGCAGGTTGATCCAGCCTTTTTGCGAGTAACGATAAGCAGACTGCCACCATTGCACAGTATTTGGATCAGGAAGCGTGTTGGCGGCATATAACGGAGAAACAGAGAAACAGATTATTGCCAGGAAAACGTTTGCCAGAAATTTCATTACTAATCCGAGATCGTGCGCCTGGATGGCCAGACTTTGATCCAGACAAGCACATTTGAATGTGAATTAGGAATAAAAATATCAATTCTGTGACACGCTGGCAAACTTCATTGAGCAGAATGCGTAATAAGTTTTTCTGGCACCAAGAGATGCCAGTGAATATCTACTGACTAGGTCAAATCGACAATAGGAAATGCTGATTCTGGTTTGTTCAACGCATGAAATACCTTAATGGCTGCATAGGCGTCGTTTGCGGCATAACTTAGTTGTTCAGGGGTCAGTTGTTCCCGGGCCCAGTTGGATGTTGATATCTTTTTAGATTTACGAAAACGTTGGTGTAAAACAACCGCGATGGCTGTTTTTACACCCAAATCTTTACGATAACCTTCACCTCGAAAGAACGAATCCAGATCGAGAATTGCTTTCGGTGTAATACCTAATTTTCGATGCAGTTGTGCTCGATCAGATTTCAGCCCAAAGCCGACTTTTATGATTTGTGTGGTTTCGAGAAGCTGTGCGATGCATTTAAGGCTTTCAGGGTAATGTAGCTGGAAAATATACGTATTTTCTAACGTAGCTAACTGAATGACATGTGGGCCATCAGACTTTTGCCCCTGAACAAATACCGGTTTGGACTCTGTATCAAAACCAACAAAACGGTGACGGAAAAGATCAGTCACTGCTTTGATAAACTGTTCTTTAGTTGTTGGAACGATAATATTGTTTGGTGATACGCCCTTGAATGGTTCCAGAAGTGCAAGTTCATCTTTTAAGGGGGCTTCGATTTTT
>CAIZDF010000516.1 GCA_903931645.1 uncultured Tolumonas sp. | reverse complement strand
ATTTACTGAGTAGACCGGGATCGATATTGGATAATGACAAGGCAATATCATCAATACCGGTTAAGTGGGTTACTGGTTCCGGATCTTCTGGTTTGAAGGCAGTTGATAAGTCTGTTTGGTTTGCTGGTTCTGCTGCCGCTGGCGACACATTCGGGCGCAACATGAATGCGCGGAACGCCATTTGATAAATCTCGAGCAGGCGGAAAATACGCTGCTGATGATCCCCAAAGGTATACGGTTTTTCCGCTGCCATCAGTTCACGGGCTTCGCGGCGTATTTTTTCCGGCAAAATGGAGTTACGGATCAGTTCATTCGTCTGACTTTTTACCTTTTCACCGGAATGCTGTAGCAGTTGTTCTTGGATCATGCCATAACGGGTCAATAACAACTCGATCGCATTGATATCATCACTGAGGTGTTGGATCGCGGTATGTTTTTCCAGATGCGGTTTGAGCCTTGCCATGCGGTTATCTAATTCTCTATCGAGACCACGGCAAGCCAGCATCAATCGGGAAACCAACACATCTAATGTTTCCCGTTCATTGCCAGCCAATTGCACCAACGCCTGAAGCTCGTCTTCTTTTTGTTCCAGACGAGTTTTCAGCTGTGTTACGCGGGCATTTGAGTTGGCAATATCATCCATTCTTTCAATCCAAAATTTTTATATATTATGTCGATATCGGTAATGAACCGCCGTTTATCTTGCTGCTGTTTTTTCCCTGTGCTGGCACTAACAGCGCATTCCAATCAATAGTGCTGTGTTTTTCTGAACTATTTACTTTAACTAAGCCTTTAGTTATGGCTTCGATCGTTTTAGTTCTCAATTCGCCGTTAAAGAAGGCTGCTTGTTGGCAATCTATCGCAAATAACTCAACCCATACATTCTTACACAATTTTTCGGATAATTGCATGGCGCCAGCGAGCGCAATGCCACAAATTTCCAGTGTTTGTACGGGTTTTAGTGCATTAATTGACTTACTTAAGAAAGGATACTGCACCTTTCCGCAAATGACGCGCTCATTGAGTCCATATTTTCGCATAATTACACCGAGCCGATTTTCTATGCGGATAATGATTTCGTCATATTGCTCGATAGCCTCTTCTGGCAGGGTACAAAGCAGTAAACGATCAGACAGCAAGTAATAATGGCTTTGTTCTGGCATTCGCTGACGAATGGCATGAGAGACTTGGCGCAAAATCGATTGTGCTTTTTTTAAGCCGACACGGCATTCCAGATCGATGAGCCCCTGCGCTCGGAACAACAGCATGGCCGTAGAGGCGTTAAGGCTCGCTGGGCTATCAGGTTGTTGTGATAATTTCAGTTGTTGTCCCAGCTCTTTTTGCAGCAACAATGGCGTACCCATACTGGTGATGCTGTCGTAATCAATCAGCTGTTGTAAGCGCTGCTGTTCTTGCCGCAACTCTCGTAACTTGCGGATGTGCCAAAGTAAAGCAATACCCAGTATGGTCATTATTAGCGCAGCACTGATCCCAACTTTGAAATACCAGCTTAACTCGCTATCGAGACGGCGTTTTTCGTTGTCCAGTTCCTGCAATCGTTGTGATTGATCTAAGCGAGTGTAATTGGCAAAAAAATCACTTTGTGGTGGCGCTTCTGTTGCTGCAGTTTCATGCTGGCTATTGGTGAATAACTTGTAGTTCAACAGTGCTAAATCGTATTGTCGGTTACTTTCGTAAGCCATCGATAGTAGACGATAGAGTTCTGTCTCGAGGTTTTTTTGTTCCGGGATCGGGGTATTCAGCAACTGCTCTAACAAGACGATCGCTTGGGTTGGATTATCTTGTTGTACGTAAAGTTCTGACAATGACAGCAGGGATAGCCGTTCATAAAACGGTAATTGTTGTCGCTGAAATAATTCATAGGCTGCAGTCAGATAGGTTTGCGCTTCATTATAACGATGTAGCTGCTGGTAAGTTTTGCCGATTTCCAGATGCAGGCGGGCGAGATCTTGTGGGCGGGCGGTATGTTGGTAAACGGCGGCAGCATTCAGCAACAGGGCGAGTGCCAGATTAGTTTCATGCGCTTCGCGTTTTAAGCGCGCCAGATGAATAATGGCGTCGGCTTGCCAGCCATCGTTACCGAGTTGTTGTGTCAGCTCTAGCGCTTGTTCGGCATAACGGATCGCATTCGCCAGATCTTGTTCTTGGGCGAATAGTTGGCTGATGCGCGTGGTTAGCTGCACTTGTAACAACAATTGGTTATTTTTTTGCGCCTGTGCCAAGGTGGCATGGTAGGCCAGTAAGCTATGTTCATCTTCGTTATTCAGATGTAACAGATCGCCTTCTAACATGTTGGCCCAAACCTCAAGCTGTGGGTTTGGTGTTGTCAGCAGCAAAGTATGAACCTGTGCCAACATCTCTTGTGCCAGATCAGGCAAGTGTCGATGGATAGCGAGAGCGCTATTGAGCAAACCCACATAAACCGGCAGCTCAGCACTGTGTTTGGTATCGTTTTGTACCAGCACATTCAGACGTTGCCAGGCATGATGTGCGGGGATCGGTTTATCCAGATCTAGGCCCAGAATAGTGATTTGATGGTAAAGGCTGATTTCGGCTAAATCGTCGAAATGCTGGCGACTGGCCATTTTTTCTGCTTTGACCAATGCATCTAACGCTTCGTTATAACGTTCCTGACGCGCATAACAGGTGCCGTTGACGATGAAGGTCTGGATCTGTTGTCGACTGCTGCGTAACTGCACTCGATCTTTCACCCGGCTTAAAGAGGCATTTTTATCATATCTGACAGATAACAGTGGGTTATCTTGTGGTTGCAACAGCCCTTCCGTGATTTGAATGCAACGATCCGGGCTGGCAATGCCAATCTGTTGTGCCTGCTGCAAGGTATCTGAGAGATCTGCTGGATCCATCTCTAAGGCAGGCACACTGAGTCCATTCAACAGAAAAACCAAAGGCAATAAAGTCATAAATTCATCGTTTCATCTGATTTCTGTTGGTTATCAACACCGAGAGTATGCGACATAAAACACCGAGAAGTGATGATTTACTGTCGTATTAACCGCATATTTTCCGGCGCAGTTTCCCAGTTACTGCGGAATGGGTTGATGTCTAACCCTCCACGGCGGGTATAACGGGCATACACCGTCAGTTTTTCTGGTTGGCAGTAACGTTGCAGATCAACAAAGATCCGTTCAACACATTGTTCGTGAAATTCATTGTGCTGGCGGAATGAGATCAGATAACGCAGCAGCTTTTCCCGCTCAATGCGTGGGCCTTGATAATGAATCACGACACTGCCCCAATCAGGTTGACCGGTCACCAGACAATTTGATTTCAGCAAGTGGCTATGCAGCGTTTCTTCCACGATATGATCATGGTTACCGGCTTGTTGCAGCCAATCGCTGGAGAAGTGATATTCGTCGATTACAATATCCAAATCATCAATGCATTCACCGGGCACACTGGCGATATGATGCGGTGCTTGGGTCAGCGGGAACAAACTCACTTTGACGGCACCTTGTGCGCACTGACTCAGGTCTTTTTCTAAAGTCTGACGCACAGTCGCTAAATCCGCGATGGCGGTTTGGTTAAAACTGTTTAGATACAGCTTGAATGATTTAGATTCAATCAGGTTTAAACTGTTGGCATCAATGCGGACCTCACCAATGGCGACCATCGGTTTGCCTTTGCTATTTAGCCAGGAGAGTTCATACAGCGTCCACAGATCTTCACCGTGGAAGGGGAGTTGTTCCGCTAAGCT
>CAIZDF010000515.1 GCA_903931645.1 uncultured Tolumonas sp. | reverse complement strand
GCATCAGGAAGCTCAGCCATTTTGCTGCACCCGCTTTGTCTGGACAGGCTTTGCTGATACCCCAGTGCCATGAACCACCACCAATGACTGGGCCATTACCGAAATCAGGCACCGGCATAATGGCTAAATCATCACCGTAAGCTTTGGTCATGTCACCCACAGCCCATGAGCCGTTGTAATGGATCGCCACTTTGCCTTGCAGGAAGCCTTTGTCATCGGTTGGTTTGCGGTCGATGTATTTGTTTTTGACCAGTGACTGCATCCAAGTGCCCCATGCCACGGCTTTTTCACCGTTCAACACGCCTTCAGATTCAACGTAGTTAGCTCGGTTGATTTCATCACCGCCAAAACTTTGCAGGAATGGACCAAAACCATAGGAATACCACTCACCGCTCCAGCTGGTGTTGATATCAAACGGATAACGGAATTCGCCCGATTTTTTCAGCTTCGCTAAGATTTCGTTGAACTCGTCTTTTGTCCATGGCTTGTCAATTGTGGCTTTACGAATGCCGTATTTGTTCAGAATGCTTTGACGAGAGAACAACGCTAATGAAACGTCATATTGACCAACGGAATATACTTTCCCTTTATAGGTGCCTTTACCTACGCTGTTTAATTGTTCGAGCTGTGTTGCTGGCAGCAAACTATTCAGTTCAACTAAATTGCCAGCCCAAGCGAAATTAGGCACAACAGGTTGGTCCATATCCAGTGCACACGGCAATTTGCCGGCTAATGCAGCTGCATTAATGGTTTCGGTATATGCACCTTCAGGGATCATTTCCATCACAACTTTGTAAGCGTTCTGGCTCTTATTGAAACGTTCCACTGCAGCTTTAGAGGCGGCGATCTCTTTTTCATTGGTATCGTGACGCCAAACTTTAATTTCAGCTGGCGCAGCCATCGCTTGTGCAGATGCAGCAGCAATCAATGTGGCAAGAACAGAGTAGCTCATGGTCTTCATGTTCATTCGATCATCCTTTGTTTTGGTTTCTTGCTTACAAATACAGTGGAACACTGTGTTTTTCAGGTCTAGATATTGCCTCACAAATGTAACAATCAATGTAACAAGCAAGGTACAGCTAAACCGTTTTAGTGGCGCTAAATATGCCTACAAAGTGATTCATCTTATGTGATCTATGTTGTGAATCTGTAACAGTTAAAAATATGTAACATGTTACATAATACATGTGTGATCAGTGTCATAATACGTTGAGTTTTCTTGATCTAACCGCTGCTGACTCGATACAGCAATGAATTTTGCAATTGCAAATTGCCTGCATCAGTTGCGTTTTGCACTAAAGCTTCGAAAGAAACCGGCCATTGTGTGATATTGGTAACTATTTTCAATTGGCTTGATACTTGCTTAGTAGAATTGACTTAGATCAATGTTTGAGAACGCTGAATTTGATGTAAGCCCGACCGTTACATTGTTTGTTCTGGAGGCGCCAAGTGAAAATTAACCAACCAGTTACTCAAAAAGAAAGAACCTATTCTCAAGATCTAAATCTTATTTCTACTACCGACCTGCAAAGTAACATTACGGATGCCAATGCCAGCTTCTGTGAAATAGCCGGGTTTACTCTCGATGAATTACGGAACAAACCACATCACGTTGTGCGCCACCCCGATATGCCCCCGCAAGCGTTTGCAGATATGTGGAAACACATACGCCAAGGCCAAAACTGGATGGGTTTAGTTAAAAATCGCTGCAAAAATGGTGATCACTACTGGGTCAATGCTTTTGTTACGCCGATCAGAGACAACAAAGGAAACATCATTGAATATCAATCTGTTCGTGTATCACCGGGTGATGAAGAAAAAAGACGCGCGGAAAAAATTTATGCTCAACTCAAAAACAACCAAACACCGTGGCAACTTCGCCTGCCTCATTATTCATCATCGTTCCTGATTCAATGCGTTCTCACTGTTAATGCGTTACTACTTAGCTGGATGGCAATATCAGGCTTTAACCCTGTTCTTATGTCCTTGTGTGTATTCACCGTACTGACTGCATTGTTATTAAATAATAGACAGTCATCGCGTATTCGCAAATTAAGCAAAAGAGCACAAGAACGATTTGATAACCCATTAATGCAATTGATTTATACCGGTAAAGTAGGCTCACTCTCCGCCATTGAGCTGTCTATGTTAATGAATGAGGCAGAATTACGCGCGGTCGTCGCCAGAACCGGCGAAACCAGCCATAACATCTTGGCAGCTGTGAACGATGATGTGAAAAATGTCATGTCCATTACCCGAAATTTGGAACAGCAGCGCGCCGAAACTGAAATGGTGGCCACGGCGGTAACAGAAATGAGTAATTCCATTATCGAAGTGTCTGAAAGTGCAGAACACACTTCACAGGCTATTGATAAAGCAACTATTTTATCGAGTGAAGGCAGAGCTAGCGTTGACAGCACGATCCTCGCGGTTGTCGGTATGCACGATGAAATTAACCGTTCGCAGCTGGTAATTAATGCGTTAGCAGGTGATTGCCGGGCAATCGAACATATTCTTGATGTGATCAATAACATTGCCAACCAGACTAATCTTTTGGCATTAAATGCCGCGATTGAAGCAGCCCGAGCCGGTGAACATGGCCGCGGATTTGCCGTGGTTGCCGATGAAATTCGTTCACTAGCAATCAAAACACAAACCTCAACCAATGAAATTCAAAACATGATCAATGAACTACAAGCGAGTGCAACTAAAGCAGAACAGGCAATGGAGTCTGGACGCCAACTGTCCGCAGTTTGTCAGGATAAAGCCAAAGGTACCGGTGTTGTGCTAGAAAAAATTGATGCCATGTTGCAAGAAATTGCCGCGGCTGGTTCTCAGATAGCGCAAGCCGTTCATCAACAAGCCGGGGTTACCGAAGAATTGAGTCACAATGTATTCAATATTAAATCTTTGGCGGAAGAGTCAACGAATAGCAGCCATCAAACCATGACAGGAATTAATGATCTGGCAGATCGTTTAAATGACTTAGATCGCCTGATTATTCAGTTTCAACGCAACAAAATACCACCATCACGGAATAATGGTTATCTAACCCAAACTGTTACCGCATCTATTTAACTAACCTGAGATCGGTTTAAATCGGCATTATTGATGTCGGATCGCCAGCATTGATATTCAAAGCTGGCTTATCTTCTTTATGACAGTACGCAATCAGACCACCTAACAGATTAAGCATAAATCCATGCAGACTTCGATGTCGTGAATGCTCTATCTGTGAAATGTTTTTCAATTGGTCGTTGATGGTTTCGATAATGAATCGCTTCGATAACATGGCTCTGTCAAAAAATGATAATTCTTTTGCTTTCATATTCTTACGTTGCCCTGTGATCAGCGTGACACCTTCTTGTGCTAAATCATCTGTCAGCGCTTGGCTTATATAGCCTTTATCACCATAAAGCCTATCCGGTAGATCCCTGGCCAGCTCTTTCACAGGTTTACGATCATCAACATTGGCTGGGGTTAGCTTTGCTGCCACGATCCCCCCAAGATGATTCACAATCAAATGTAATTTGAAGCCATAAAACCATCCCATGGTTCCTTTCCCTCGTTGTGCTGAGCCATCAAAAACCTTGTGCCGAGGAATACGGAGGTTATGGCAAACCTTGATACTGGTTGAATCGATAAATTCTATTCCTGTCGGCTCAGCCTTGAGTTGTGTGAAATAGACTGACAGAGGCACTAGCACAGAAGGCATCATTTCCAGAAATCGGGTGTAACTGAGGCACTGAGGAAACTCGTTTCGATAAAATCGCTGAAGGCTTCCGGTATAGAAATTTTTGAAATCGCGGTGATGTGACATATGGAAGGCAATCATGATTGTCATGATTTCACTGGCAGTCATACGACCAACACGTTGACGTTTGCGTACACCATCCGCTAAGAGTTGTTGTTGCCACTGAGGGATAAAAACGGAGCAAAAATCATCGACATCACAGAATAATTCCAATAATTTGTTCATGCCTGTTCCTTCTATAGTCTGTTCAATCTTGGTCGAAAGATCAGATCGTGGAACAGGCATTTAGTTCCGTTATTGCCTTAATTTTCTTATCCCGAGTTCAGGTTAACATAGACAGTTCAATGGCGGAGAGTGAGCCTACTTGGCCTGTATAAATCAATTGCATTAATGG
>CAIZDF010000514.1 GCA_903931645.1 uncultured Tolumonas sp. | reverse complement strand
TGGCTAATTTTGTCGTAATCAGTCGCAAAACTTGCTGATAAGCGATCTAATAAAATCGCCATCACTACCACTACGGTTCCGCTTTGCAAACCTAACCCAATATTGAGTTGCTGTATGCTAGTTAAAATATCATTACCTAACCCACCGGCTCCCACCATAGCAGCAATGATCACCATCGACATGGCCATCATGATAGTTTGATTAATACCCATCATAATTGATGGAATTGCACTCGGTAATTCAATGCGCCATAGCACTTGCCCGCTTTTTGCACCGAGGGTGCGAGCTGCTTCTAATAATGATTGGTCAACATGCCGAAGACCAAGATCGGTTAACCGCACAACCGGTGGCATGGCAAATAACACGGTGGCAAAGATACCCGGTGGTCGCCCTAACCCGAATAAAATGGTGGCAGGAATCAGATAAACAAACGCGGGCATGGTTTGCATAAAATCAAGTGCAGGGCGGATCGTAATACCCAACCAACGATGGCGAGTCGTTAAAACACCTAATGGAATGCCGAACAGAATGCTAAAAAGTGTCGCGGACAGCGTCAGCGCTAACGTTGTAATGGCCTGTTCAAGAAACCCGCTGTAAACAATGAACAGTGTCGCCAACAACGTAAATAGAGCAAAGCCCTTACCTACCCGCCACCAAGCCAGTGCCACACTGAAGCCAACCAACCCCCAAGGGGAAAGAAACAGTAATGTGCTTTCGACACCACCGGTAGCGTGATCGACAACTCGCGCAATAAAGTCAAAAATATAGCCATAATGGCTTAACAGATATTGAATACCTGCATCAATTTGCACATTAATATCTATTTTTCCCAGCATGATCTTATTATTCCTGAAATTTAATTTGCCAGAAGAATATAAGACTAAACACATTCCACATATGCGGAATCATGCAAGCTATATCTACAAATTAGATATAAACATACATGTGATGATTAAAACCTTGGTTATTTATTCTCACTATCGAAATAGTGAGAAATGACATCAAATTGGTTCTGTTTTTTTTGTATAAGCTTTTTTAGTATTTCGCATAACAAAGGCTTCAGTAATGATCCAGTTTTTTACTTTTTCATGAATGACTGGCGCTAAATGATCGTTCGGCTGGATTAAATAATAACCACGTTCTGTGGTTATTTTTCGTCCGCCAGCAAGCACCAGCGAACCTTGTTCCAGTAAATCACTGACTAATGGCAACCAGCCTAAAGCTATTCCTCGACCTTGTAATGCTGCTTGGATCACCAATGAATAAGCATTAAAAATGGTCGATTTTGTTTTATTTTCAACACGGAAACCGTTAGCTAGAAACCAGTCATGCCATGACATCCAGCGCGATGATGTATTTTCTGGCAAGCTCAATAATGGCAATTCTGACATCTGTTGAATGGATGTAATAGCACCATATTCCTCAATAAAGGCAGGGCTACACACAGGAACCACCAATTCAGGAAAAAGTTTATCGGCATGGCAACCTGGCCAATGCCCATCGCCAAAGGAAATGGCTAAATCAGCAGGGCTTTCTCTAAAATTGTAAGTCTGCGGTGATGTGGATATTTGAATTTCTATGTCTGGCATAAGTAACTGTAATGACTCAAGTCTTGGTAACAACCAGTAAGTTGCAAACCCCATATCTGTATCAATGAGCAGCTGATTTTTTTGCTGTCTTTTCCGCAGTTTTTCCGTCTCTTGCCGAATGTTATGCAGGCTGTCTGAGACAATTTGAAACAGCTGTTCTCCTTCCATTGTTAACGCCACACCACGATGCTTACGAGAAAAAAGAGCAACCCCTAAATCCGCTTCAAGGGCATTAATTCGTTGGCTGACTGCCGGTTGTGATGTGCCTAATTCAACCGATGCGCCGGTAAAACTTAAGTGCCGTGCAGCGGATTCAAAATAAGCCAATGCTTGTAATGGCGGCAGTTTTTTATTGTTTGCCATAAGGCGCCCTTATGAGTGATAAGTTTTTCAACCGTTCACACTTAATCTTAATCATGAGATAAAAATAACATTAAATATGAAACATCCTTAATGTGGAATTTGATAAATGGTTAGCGAAAAACCAAATATAGTCATATTGATGGCAGATCAATTAACGGCAACGGCATTATCG